>CAXNGP010000333.1:0-3383 GCA_964201845.1 Pirellulales bacterium | reverse complement strand
AACTTACGGACCGCCTTGGCTTCGATCTGCCGGATCCGTTCGCGGGTCACCTTGAAGATGTGGCCCACCTCTTCCAGCGTGTAGCTGTAGCCGTCGCCCAGGCCGTAGCGGAGCTTGATGATTTCCCGCTCGCGGTAGGAGAGGCTCTTGAGCACCTTGGCGATCCGGTTGCGGAGCATCTCCTGGGCCGCGCCCACGGCCGGGTTTTCGGCGCCGGTGTCGGGCAGGAGGTCGCCGAAGTGGCTGTCCTCGCTGTTGCCCACCGGACGGTCGAGGCTGATCGGGTAGCGGCTCATCGCCGTCACGCGACGCGTCTCGTCCACCGGCGTGCCGGCCCGGGCGGCGATCTCCTCGATCGTCGGCTCGCGGCCGTATTCCTGGAGCAGCTGACGGGCGACGTTCCGCACGCGGCTCATCGTCTCCACCATGTGCACCGGGATGCGGATCGTGCGGCTCTGGTCGGCTACCGCGCGGGTGATCGCCTGCCGGATCCACCAGGTGGCGTAGGTGCAGAACTTGAAGCCGCGGCGATACTCGAACTTATCGACCGCCCGCATCAGGCCCGCGTTGCCCTCCTGGATCAGATCGAGGAACGAGAGGCCGCGGTTGCGGTATTTCTTGGCGATCGAGACCACGAGCCGGAGGTTGCCTTCCGACAGGCCCCGCTTGGCCTGCTGATACTTGGCGAAGATGCCCCGGATCTCGTCCATCCGCCGCTTGAGGCTGCGGGGAGTCTCCTGGCAGCTCTTGAGGATCCCGCGATACTCGTCGACGAGCTTCTGCCGGGCGGACGGGGGCTGTTTCGACCGCTTGTGGGCGTCGATCTTGCTCTTCAACTCCCGGATCCGCTCCACGAAACCCTCGAGCATCGGGATCATGGCCTCGATCCGCTGGGTCCGCAGGCCGAGTTCCTCGATCAGCCGCACCACCCGCGTCCGGCGGCGTCCGAGTCGGGCCCACGCCTCACGCCGATCGGCCATCCGCTGCTTCTTCGCGAGGGCGATCCGGTAGTCGGCCTTGTTCTGCTTGAGCAGCACCTCGAGCGTCTTGAGGTTGTGGGGCAGTCGGCCGAGGATCTGCTCCTTCTCCAGTCGGTCGGTGACGGAGACCTGGACGGTGCGATCGAAGGGCAGCTCGCCGCGATGGACGCGGTACAGCACCCGGAAGGCCTGCTGGGCCACGTACTCGCACTCCAGCAGCTTGCCGCGGAACTGGGCCCGGGTCGTCTCGATCTGCCGGGCCAGCGAGATTTCCTGGGCGCGGGTCAGCAGGGGGATCTCGCCCATCTGCGTCAGATACATGCGGACGGGGTCGTCGGACCAGTTTTCGACCTGCTCCACGAACGTGTCGTCGCCGTCGCCTGAAGCATCCGCCTCGACCTCTGCCTCGGCCTCGACGTCGGTCTCGACGATGACGGTCACGTCCGCCTCGTCGGCGAGCAGTTCGGCATCGGCCTCCTCGGCGTCGACGACCTTCTCCGTCAGCTCCTCCACCTCCTGGGGATTGGAGACGACATCGTCCTCGAGTTCATCCAGCAGCGAATCGTACAACTCAGGGCTCCTTGGCAGTTCCTACGGTCAGACCATTCCAAGAGCCGGCGAAGGCCGGCAAGCGGTGGGGCGGCACCGGTCCATCATTCGGGGTGCCGACAGTGTGATTCAAGGCGCGGGCAAGTCCAGCGGCGCGCGGAGACCCCGCGGGAGAGCGGCCGTGAGGCCCTAGACCGGGTCGCCAAGCACGAGCAACTTGCCCAAGCCTCGAGCGCCCCCGAAAGCTGGGCAAGCCAGGAAGAATGCAGGCGACTCGCCGGCATGAAGGGGGCTCTCCGGGGGACGAAACATTATGCCGTTGCTGGTTCCGGAAGGCCAGTTTTTTTTTGACGGAAACCTGGTTTTTTTCTGGGTTCCGCACCGGAAATGGTAAAACACTCCGGCAGGAGAATCTCTGCCGGCCCCCGGCCGCGTTCCCGACCTCCGTGCGGCAGAGCCCGAGCCCAAACCCGAACTGGGATGACCGCCTCCTCCAGCCGCTATCGGGTCGTCTGCGCATGCGGTCGCGAAGCGATCGTCGGACCGGGGCAGGCGGGCGGGCAGGTGGTGTGTCGCGGATGCGGCGGCATGGTCGCGGTGCCGAGACTGCGCGACCTTGAAGCCGTGGTGGATGCCGCGGGCGCGCCGCCGGCCCGGCGCTGGCACCCTGCGCAGGGCTGGCTCGTGGTCGGACTCTGCGTGGCCACCATGGCCGCCGCCGCAGCGTGGCTCGTGCCGCACCGTCTGGCCGGCCCGGGGCCCGCGCTCCCCGACGACGCGCTCATCCGCGCAGCGGTCGAATCGGTCGACGCGGCCACCGCTTACCAGGCGTGGCAGGCCATGCGGGTCTCCGGCGTCAATCGCGGCACATTGCCCGAGGAGTTGCGGCTGCAGCAGGCGACCACGGCTGCCGGCAGGATCGCCGCGGTGCTCTGGACGGTCGCCGCCATCGGCGCGATCGCGGCCGCCGCCGGTGGCCTGGGGTGGCTCGTCGCCCGGTCGCGTTCGGCCGCCGGCATGCCGTCCGGGAAGGCGGCGCGATGAAAGCCGCCTTCATCACCCGCACCGGCCCGCCCGACACGATCCGGTACGGCGATCTGCCTGATCCGGTTCCCGGCCCGCGGCAGGCCCTCGTCCGCGTGCGGGCCGCCGCGATCAATCCGATCGATACCTACGTGCGGGCCGGCACGGTCGCGATGCCGCTCCCGTTTCCCTTCGTCGTGGGCTGCGATCTGGCCGGCGAAGTGGTGGCGGTGGGAGCGGAGGTCGACCGTCTGCGGCCGGGGATGCGGGTCTGGGGCTCGAACCAGGGCCTGCTCGGCCGCCAGGGAACCTGTGCCGAACTGGCCGCGGTGGACGAACAGTGGCTCTACCCGACCCCCGACGGCGTCACCGACCGCGAGGCCGCCGCCGCGGCGCTGGTGGGCATCACGGCGCACCTCGGGCTCGTGAGCCACGCCGCGCTCCAGCCGGGCGAGACGATCTTCGTCAGCGGCGGCTCCGGGGGCGTGGGCTCGGCCGTCGTCCAGATCGCCAAGGCGCTCGGTGGCCGCGTGATCGCGACCGCCGGCACGCCCGAGAAGCGGCAGCGGGTGCAGGACTTCGGCGCCGACGTCGTGCTCGACTATCGCCGCGAGGATCTCGCGGCCGCGGTCCTGGAGGCGGCGCCGGGCGGCGTCGATGTCCACTGGGAGACTCGCCGCGAGCCCGACTTCGAGACGGCGATCGCGATGCTCGCCGAACGCGGCCGGATGGTGCTGATGGCGGGCCGCGAGGCCCGGTCGCCGCTGCCCGTCGGGCCCTTCTACGTGAAGGGCTGCCGGCTGCTGGGGTTTGTGATGTTCAAGGCCGACC
>CAXNGP010000332.1:0-3383 GCA_964201845.1 Pirellulales bacterium | reverse complement strand
CGTCCGGCCCGGTTTCAGCCCCACGTTGTACCGAACCGCGGGTTAGTGCGGCGTGCTGACATTGACAGTTTCCGGGCCGCCGATACAGTTATCTGGAGTTCGTGAAAAAAATCACGAACTCCTCCAACTCCCGCCGAAATCGTATTTTTGATGGGATTGGGAGGCATCTCCGAGCTCGGGTAGGCGCCCGGGCGGCGGCCTGCGTCTGGCGAGGCGTGCGATGGCAGACAAGAAGAAGATGTCGGTCGCGGAAATCCTGGCAGCGGCTCGGGCCGCTGACGGGCAAGGTGGGCAGCCTCCGGCGGCGGTCCAGGCTCCGGCGGAGGAACCTTCCGCCGCTCCCCCTCCGGCGAAGGCGGCGGCCAAACCGGCGGCTCCGGCCGCGGCAGGGGCTCGTCCCAACGTCGCCGATATCTTGGCGATGGCCCGCGCCAACAAAGCCGCTGGCGAAGCCAAGCCTGCCGCTGCCGAGAAGCCAGCCGCTCCCCCCAAGCCGGTCGCGAAGGCGGCCGCCGAAAAGCCCGCGGCCGCGACGGCAGCAGGTCGCAAAGGCGTGGAGCGAGACACCGCCAGCATCCTCGCGGCGGCCCGCGCGGCGGCCAAGCCGGGGCCCGTGAGCAAGGCAGAGGCTCCCCCGCGGCCCGTCGCCAAGCCCAAGCCGGCGGCCGAGAAGGTCGTGGTCGCCAAGCCCGTTCCGGCCCGGCCCACCCGTCCGCCGCAGCCGGCGAAGGCCAAGGCCGATGAGGAGGATCGCCGCGGATTCCTCGAAATCGCCACCGGTTCGTTCCTGGCGGTCGGCTTCACGGCGCTGTCGGTCACCGGCGGGTTGTTTACCTTGGGGCTCGCGAGGTTCCTGTTCCCGAACGTGCTCGCCGAGCCGCCGAGCAAGTTCAAGGTGGGGTTCCGGGAGGGCTTTCCGGCCGGCAAGGTGGAGACGAAGTTCGTCGCCCAATACGGCGTCTGGGTCGTGAACGGCGAGTTTCAGGGCGACCAGCAGATCTATGCCCTCAAGACCGTCTGCACCCACCTCGGCTGCACGCCCAGCTGGCTGGAGGCCGAGCAGAAGTTCAAGTGTCCCTGCCACGGCAGCGGGTTCTACAAGGACGGTGTCAACTTCGAGGGCCCGGCCCCCCGGCCGCTCGAGCGGTACGCGATCCGGATCGCCGACGACGGACAGCTCGAGGTCGACAAGAGCCGCACCTTCCACGAGGAAATGGGGCAGTGGGCCGACCCCTCCTCCTACGTGATCGCCTGACCGCCGCCCAAGCCTGATCAACAGCCCGCGAGAAGCCCCGAGAAAGGAAGCCGCACGAGCTCATGGCCATCGGCGAGACGATCCGCAACTCCCAGATCTGGAAGAGCATCTTCCGGCATCCGATGCCGCTCGACCGGCGGAATCGGATCGTGGTGATGCTCACCAACTTCTTCCTCCACCTTCACCCCGTTTCCATCAAGAAGCAGGGCATCGCCCTGTCGTTCACCTGGTGCATGGGGGGAGTGACCTTCTTCCTGTTCATGGTGGAGACGGTCACGGGCGTGCTGCTGATGTTCTATTACCGGCCCACGCTCGAATGGGCCTACAACGACATCCTCGCCCTGCGGGACGTGACCAGTCTCGGCATCCTGCGGGAGCTCCACCGCTGGGGCGCGCATGCGATGGTGATCACGACCTGGCTGCACATGTATCGGGTCTTCCTCACGGGCAGCTACAAGCCGCCGCGGGAGTTCAACTGGGTGGTGGGCGTGATCCTGCTCCTGCTCACGCTCCTGCTCTCGTTCACCGGCTACCTGCTGCCGTGGGATCAGCTGGCGATCTGGGCGATCACGGTCGGTTCCAACATGGCCCGGGCCACGCCCTTCCTGGGCTACGAGGGGCCGGGCCAGCAGCTCCTCACGATCGGCGGCATCGACATGATCACCGACAAGTCGGACGCCCGGTTCGGCCTGCTCGGGGCGAGGTTCGTCGGCGAGGAGACGCTCAACCGGTTCTACGTGCTGCACTGCATCGCCATCCCGCTGGTGGTGGCCCTGCTGCTGGCCATCCATTTCTGGCGGGTGCGGAAGGACGGAGGCATCAGCGGGCCGCTCTGAGCGGCCGCGGTGAAGCGCCATGCATTCGAGCCCCTTTTTCCTCTCGGACGTCGCCGGATTCCTCGGCGGCTACTACGCCTTCATCGCGGCGATGAACGGGGTGTTCGCCTACCTGCTCTGGCGGAAGTACGGCCAGCCGGGCTGGGCGCTCGTGTGGACGGTGTTTGCCGGGGCGATGATGGTCCTGTCGAGCCTCGCCCTCTCGGGCTCGCCGTCGTTGGTGCCGGCGCTCCCCGCGGGGGTCCGGAGCATCGTCAACACGCTCTCCGGGCCGGTGCTGTATTCGCTGGGCACGGTCGCCCTGTGCACCGTGCTGTTCGTGTTTCGGAAGTTCTTCGTCGAGACCTCGGTCGCCTGGACGATCCTCAACGCGGCGCTCGTGCTGATGGGCCTGTCGATGGCCGACGAGAACTTCGCCGCCATCGTGATGAAGCCCGACAACGTGCCGATCGTGGGCCTCGTCTTCCTGCTGGCCTTCTTCACGTGGGTGGCCACGAAGCAGGCGGTCGTCAACGACGAGCGGATCGCCCGCGGTGAGCCGCCCATGGAGAAGGTCAACGACGAAAAGGTGCTCGTCTGGCCGGATCTTGTCTACACCGAACTGATCTGCATGGTGGCGGTCTCGGCCTTCCTGCTGGTCTGGGCCATCTGTCTGCCGGCCCCGCTCGAGGAGCCGGCTTCGAGTGTCAAGACACCCAATCCCTCCAAGGCGCCGTGGTACTTCCTCGGGCTGCAGGAGATGCTCGTCTACTTCGACCCGTGGTACGCCGGTGTGGTCCTGCCGAGCCTCGTGATCTTCGGCCTGATGGCGATGCCTTACCTCGACTACAACAAGAAGGGTAACGGCTACTACTCGATCGCCGAACGGAAGTTTGCCTACCTGACCTGGCAGTTCGGCTTTCTCGTGCTCTGGATCACGCTGATCATTCTCGGCACGTTCCTCCGGGGCCCCAACTGGAACTTCTTCGGGCCGTTCGAGTATTGGACGCCCTACAAGGTCGAGGTCCTCAACAACGTCGACCTGAATCAGATGTTCTGGGTCAACTGGCTCGACATGCCGTTGCCGCGGGCGGCGGCCGATGCCCCCTGGTACGCGCAACTCGGTACGGTGCTGCTCCGTGAGGCTCCGGGGCTGGTCGTGCTCGGCCTGTATCTCGTGGCCCTGCCGCCGCTGCTGGCCGTCACGATCTTCCGCGGGATGTTCGCGAAGATGGGCTTCATTCGCTACCTGATCATGTCCAACCTGATGCTGCTCATGCTGTCGCTGCCGCTGAAGATGGCGCTTCGCTGGA
>CAXNGP010000331.1:0-3394 GCA_964201845.1 Pirellulales bacterium | reverse complement strand
CGGGAGCCGGCCGATTTCGGCGGTGATCATCACCCGCGACGCGGAGGCACGGCTCGCCGAGGTGCTCGCAGCGGTCGACTTCTGCGCGGAGCGGCTCGTGCTCGATTCGGGGTCGACCGACGAGACCGTGGCCGTCGCCCGGGCGGCCGGCGCCCGGGTGGAGCACCAGCCCTTCCTCGGCTACGGGCCCCAGAAGTGCCGGGCCGTGGCCCTCGCGACCCACGACTGGATCCTCGCGATCGATGCCGACGAGGTGCTCGACGACGAGGCCCGAGACGCGATCCGCCGGCTCGACCTCGCCGACCCCCATGCCTGCTGGTCGGTGCGCCGCCGCACCTTCATCGGCTCCCGCGAGGTGGTTCATGGCGCCTGGCGAAACGATCGGGTGCTGCGGCTCTTCAACCGGACGACGGCCGGGTTCAAGCCGCTGCCGGTGCACGAGGAGGTGGAGGCGGGCCGCCAGCCGACGCTCCTGCCGGGATCGCTGCTCCACTACAGCTACATGAGCTGCGGCGACGTGCTGACACGGGCGGTGCGGTATGCGCCGCTCAAGGCGGCGATCATGCGGCGCAAGGGACAGCGGCCGCGGGCCTTGAGCCTCCCGTTCCGGGCGCTTGCCGCCTTCGCGGGCAGTTACTTCTGGCGGGGAGGCTGGCGGGACGGGGCGGCCGGGTTCGTGGTGGCGCTCGCGCGGGTGATCGACTCCACGCTGCCACGGGCGATGCTCCTGCTCGACGAGCCGACACGCGACGGGCCGTGACCCGCCCGACCATCACTCGGCGCGGAGCGCGGCGAGCATCCGCTCCATGTCGGCCGGCAGCGGCGCCTCGAACCTGAGGCGTTCGCCCGTGACCGGATGATCGAGCTCGAGCCGCGCGGCGTGGAGCGCCTGCCGCTCGAGCAGGGGCGGGCCGGGGGGGAGGCCGAGCCAGGCCGGCTCGATCACCGTCCGGCCGCTGTACAGCCCGTCGCACAGCACCGGCGCGCCGACGGCAGCCAGATGCACGCGGATCTGGTGGGTCCGTCCGGTGCGCGGCGTGACCCGCACGAGGGCCCCCACGCGAAACCGCTCCACGACCTCGTACCGCGTCACCGCCTCCCGGCTCGTCGGGTGGTCCCGCCGGACGGCCATCTTCTCCCGTTGGTAGGGATGGATGCCGATCGGCAGGTCGATCTCGTCGGCGTCGAACCGCGGCTGGCCCTGGGTGATGGCGAGATAGGTCTTGGCCACCGTCCGCCGCTCGAACTGCCGGGCGAGCGCGTGGTGGGCGGCCTCCGAGCGGGCCACCGCGATCACGCCGCTGGTGTCGCGGTCGAGCCGGTGCACGATCCCCGGACGCGTCGGTCCGCCGGCGGTGGAGAGCCCACCGGCTCCGTCGCGCTCCAGGTGCCACTTGAGCGCGCCGGCGAGCGTGCCCTGCCAGTTGCCCTTGGCGGGATGCACGACCATCCCGGCAGGCTTGTCGACCACGGCGAGCGCCTCGTCGACGTGGAGAAACTGAAGCGGTATCTCCTCGGCGGCCGGGCCGGCCCGCGGCGGCGCGGGCACCGTGAAGACGACGAGCGAGCCGGGCTTCAGCTTGGCCGAGCCGCGCACCGCGACGCCGTCGAGCCGCACGGCGCCACCGGCGATGGCCCGGGCGAGGAACGAGCGGCTGCTCTCGGGAAACGCCCGGGCCAACAGGACATCGAGCCGCAGGCCCGCGTCCTCGGGCCCGATCACGAGCGAAACCTCGTCACCCGGCCGGTGGCTCGGCGGGCTTGTCTCCAGACGTGCCGGCATCGGCGGCGGGCTCGGCGGGCTTGCCGGATTCGGCGGCTGGAATGGCTGGTTCATTGGCGGGTTTCGTCGGCTCGGCGGCGGGCGGCTGACCCACGGCCGGTCGGGCCTCGAACCATTTGTACCACCGCTCGACCGACCCGCGGGTTAGCGCCGCGGCCCGCTCCTCCGCCAGCCCGCGAAACGGGCTCTCCGGATATTCGGCCACCAGCGCCTCGTAGCCCCGCTTGGCCTCGGCGAGTTCACCCAGGCTCTCCCGGGCGCGGGCCAGCCCGAAGATCGCCCGCTCGGTCGCCAGCGGGCCGGGGCGTTGGGCGTTGACGGCGGTGTAGCGGCCCACGGCATCCTGGAGCCGCCGCACGCCCTGGCTCCGGTCGGTCATCAGCAGGCGGTTGCCGTCGGCCAGCGCCGTGTCGGCCAGCACGAGCTCAGCCCATTGGGCGGCGGCCGTGCCACCGTACCGGACCGCGACCGTCTCCAGCCGGCCGGGATCGCCCTCGGCCAGAGCGGCCAAGCACTCATCCCAGCCGGCCGCCCGTTGGGCCGACGCTTGCGAACGGATCAGCGTCCACGCGGCCAGGGCCGCGAACAAGACGAGCACCCCGATCAGGATCGTGCCCAGGTACGGCCGGATCCGATCGACGAGGGCGAGTGTGCCGTTGGCGAGTTCGTTGTCTTCGAGGTCGCCCAAGGCGGCCCTGCTTTCGGCTTCCATCCGCGACGGCTCCGGCTGGTCTGATGACGTCGATCCCGGCCCGCGGCCTGCGGCGGACCGGCGATCGAAGCCGCAAATAGAGAAGGCCCGGTTCGGGGCGTCAAGCCGAAGACGGGGCCATGCTGGTAGATTCGGGTGTCGCGATTCCCGCAGCCGCCCGCCCGACGCTTGAACGACGACCCCGTGACGCCTCCGACCGACCAGCCTGTCGCCGCGCCTCCGCCCCGTCGGGTCGGGGTGCAGGGCCTCAATCCCGCCCAGGCCGAGGCGGTGCTCGCGCCGGCCGGGCCGCTCCTGGTTCTGGCCGGGGCGGGCACGGGCAAGACCCGCGTCGTGATCACACGCATCGCCCAGCTCGTGAAGCGGGGCACGCCGCCGTCCCGGATCCTCGCCGTCACCTTCACGAACAAGGCCGCCCGCGAGATGCTGGCCCGGGCCACGGCCATGCTGGGGGGCGGCCGGCGGGCGAAGCGGTCCCGCGACGACCGGGACGAGCGGCCTGAGATCTCGACCATCCACTCGCTCTGCGTGCGGATTCTCCGCCGCCATGCGACGCGGCTCGGGTATCCCGAGCGGTTCGCGATCATCGACCGGGGAGAGCAGGAGACCACGGCCCGCGCCGCGCTCAAGGCGATCAAGGTGCCCGACACCATCCTCTCGCCCGGCGATCTGGTCGACCGGGTGAGCCGGTGGAAGAGCCGGGCCGTGCGGCCGGGCGAGGCCCTCGACACGGTTTCGGGCGACGCCGACGACACCTGGACCCTCGCGGCGGCCGGCTACCGCCGCTACCAGGAGGCACTCAAGACCGCCGGCGCGGTCGACTTCGACGACCTGCTGCTGCTCGTGGACGAGCTCTTCTCCACCGACGAGGAGGTCCGCCGGGCGGAGGCGGGCCGCTT
>CAXNGP010000330.1:0-3402 GCA_964201845.1 Pirellulales bacterium | reverse complement strand
GGAGATCATCGAGGAGCGGAAGAAACAGGAGCTCGCCGCCGCCAAGTGACGGCGGGCCGGGGGCTTGGTGCGAGCCAGGCGGATACACTGTCGACATGGGTCGGCTGACGTATCTTGCCGTGCTGGTGGCCGCTGCGCAGGGCGTCTCGCCGGGCTCCGATTCCGCGGCGGGACAGCCTGCGGCGCCGTCGGGCCGCCCCGTGATGACGACGCAGCCGGCCGCGGGCCGCGACCAGCCGCCGTCGTCGCGGGAGCTGGTCGACGCGCGGGCCGAGCTCCAGCGACGCTACCGCGAGCCGCTGTTTCGGGCCGACACGGCGGCCGGCGCGAATCGGGCGGCGGATCTCTTCCTCGAGGCGGGGGCGGCTGAGCCCGATCGTGCGCTCAAGTGGCTGTTGTTGGCCGAGGCGCGGCGGCTCGGGGCCGCGGCGGGCAATGCGGCGGTGATCCATCAGGCCGTGGCGCTGGCTTCGGCCACATACGAGTTCGACGAGCTCGACCTCGAGTATCGGGCGCTCGGAGAGATCCCGTTGCGCGGGCTGTCGCGCGATCGCGCGGCCGGCGTGGCCGAGGCAGCCGAGGCCGTGGCCGCACGGGCGGAGATCGACGGGCGGATGCAACTCGCCCTGGCCGCCCAGGATCTGGCCATCCGTGGCTGGCAGCGGGCCGGAGCCATCGAGGCGTGTCGGCGGGCGATGACGCGGCATGCCGAGATCACGGCCGCATCGCACGGGCAGCGGCCCGCGCCGTAAGCGGCCGCATCACACCCGCTACCGCTGTGGGTAGTAGTGCGAATAGTTCATGTAGGTCGAGGCGTGGCCTGTGGGCCGGATCATCTCGTTCAACTGCCTGGCCTGCGACGACTGCTGGATCTGCTGGACCTGACCCTGCACCCTGCCCAGTTGCCGCCGCTGTTGCAGCATCTCGATCTGCTGCTGCTGCTGCTGCACCTGCGGCTGGACCATCGTCTGGTAGATGTTCTGGTTTTGCAGCGGGTTCATGCCCTGCTGCTGCAGCTGCAGGTAGGGGCTCACCGCCGGCCGTCGATAGACGTCCTGAAACGGCTTCGACGACGGCCCCTGGGCGAACCCCGAGCCAGTGAACGCGGCGGCCAGCAAGGCTGCCGCTGCGATCCGCACCGTCACGATGGTGGGGGAGGTTGTCGAAGTCGAGGACATGGCTCTCTCCGTCGTTCGTCCTGGGGCATTCTAGCAGCCGGGCAACCGCCCGGCCTGGTTTCGGTCCGCCACCCGGTCTTCGCCGTCCGCCGGCCGTCCGGACTCGTCAGGCCCGGCCTAGGCCGGCAGCCGCGGGGTCAGGAACTCCGGGATCAGAAGTTGGGGTTGAAGCCGAAGGGGAACCGGTTGAACTGTTGCACGGTGCTGGAGCCGAGCAGGGCGAAGCCGAAGATCCGCTCGAAGGGGGCCGTGAGCTTGCCCACGATGCTGTCGAAGGCGATCCACTGGTCCTGGGCGATGAAGACCCGGTCGCCCGGGAGCACCTGGTAGTTGGTGGCGGTCGAGGCTCCCTTCATGATCGCCTCGATGTCGACCGGCAGGATCTGGTCGCAGCCCACGCCCGACGGGGCGGGCCGGGCGATCCAGATGTCTTTGCTCGAGAGCCGCGAGAGCCCGTTGATCTGGGAAATCGCGTCGAGCACGGTCTCGTTGCCGGTGACCGGCAACCGGACCACGTTGTCACCGAAGCCGGCTCCCTCGGTGATCACGTAGTAGACCTTCGAGTTGTAGGAGAAGACGTCCACGCTCACCAGCGGGGCGTCGAGGTAGTCGGAGAGGTGTGTCTCGATCGCCGTCTTGGCCTCGGCGAGCGTCATGCCGGTGATGTAGACGGTGCCGTAGGTGCCGAGATTGATCGTGCCGTCTGGGCCCACGAGGTGTTCCCCGGCGATCTGCTGCTGGCCGGCTGCCTGGGCGAGTGTGAGGGAGACCTGCGGATCGCGGAGCACCCGCTTCAAGTGGCGGAAGACCGAGTCTTGGGCCTCCTCGAGCGACTGACCGCCCACCATCACCTTGCCGTACGAAGGGCCGAGGTCGAGCATCCCGCCCGGCTCGACCACGTACAGGCCGTTGATGGGCTGCTCGAGCAGCGTTCCTTCCACGATCACCTGCAGGGTGTCGAACGACTGGATTCGGAACGGGGGCTTCGGCACCACCCGCAGGGCGTCGATCAACAGGATGTCTGGCGGCTCGATCACATACGGCGGCAGCGTGACCTTCGCCAACTCCTTGGCCGGCATCCGACCGGGGTCGGTGGGCGGGCACTGGGCGTCGAGCATCACCTGCTGCTTGGTGTTGTTTTGCGGCCGCCCAAATGTCTGGCAGCCGGTGGCGGCCGCCAGGACGCCCGTCAGGGCCAGGAGCATGGCGATCCGGGCGTGGCCCAGCAGGGGCCGCACCCGGCCCCCGTCGCTCCCGCTCGTCGTCCGCTTGCCGCTGGTCATGGCCTGCTCCTTGCAACCGCTACAGTCGCTGCGATCGGATTCATCGACCTGATCGACCGGCAGACTTTGCCCTTCTTTCCGGTCGGGCAACGGGGCAGTTGCGAGAATCCAGTAAGGCTTTGCCGGGGCGGGAGATTTCCGCTCCGGCCGGGCGTAAACTGGAGGGGGTTCGGGTGTTTCCTTGCGGTTTTGGGGTGGCTGGACTGCCACCCACGAGAACGGAGTCTGCGCGGGCCTTTCCTGAGCGAAAGGAACGGCCCACGCGGGGCGGTGTGACCGGTTTCACGACGAAACGACCTGCCATGCCCATCTTGCCAAAGCAACGGGACGTTTTCCCGGCCGGCCTGCTCGATGGCGGCGATGGCGATCTCACGAGCGAGGTGGCGGTCGCCCAGGATGCCCGCTGGGTGGCCTTCTATACGCTCGCCCGCCGCGAGAAGGACCTCATGCGGAAGCTCGAGGCGGCGGCGGTGCCGTTCTACGCACCGCTGGTGCAGCGCCGGCTGCACACGGCGGGGGGCCGCGTCCGCCATTCCTTCGTCCCGCTTTTCCCAGGCTACGTGTTCGCCCCGGTCGACGACGAGCAGCGGCGGGCGGCCTTGGCCACCAACACGGTGGCCCGCTGGCTTTCCATTCCCGACGAGCGAATGCTTGTCACCGACCTGCGGGCGATCAAGCGGCTCATCGACTCCGAGCATCCGCTCACGCCCGAGGCCCGGCTCGAGCCGGGGCAGCTGGTGCGGGTGAAGAGCGGGCCGCTCCGGGGCGTCGAGGGGATGGTGGTGAAGCGGCGGGGCGAACAACGACTCGTGGTGGCCGTACGGTTCCTGAACCAGGGCGCCTCGATCGAGCTCGAAGACGTGGACGTGGAGCGGCTTTGAACGCAAGGAGCGCACAGCCATGAATCTCGCCCTGCCCACCCGCCGCCCCAACTTCCGCCG
>CAXNGP010000329.1:0-3411 GCA_964201845.1 Pirellulales bacterium | reverse complement strand
CGCGACCGCCGCGACCGATCCCTGCTCCTACGGTTTGGCTCGCGTCGAGATCGACACTGCAGCGCTCGCCAACCGGCAGTTCCAGCTCCGCCGTTGCCAGGCGCGGCTTCGCGACGGCACGCTCGTGTGGCTCGAGGCTGGTGAGGAGCCCGATCGCCTGAGCCTCGAGCAGGCCGGTCGGGCGACGGCGACGCTCTCAGCGGCCGTGGACGATTCGCTCAAGGATGTCGACAGCATCCGGGTCTACGTCGCGGTGCCGCGGTTCGATCCGGTGACCGCCAACGTCTCGCCGCCGGGGCCCGTCGAGCGGAGTCGGTCGAGCGTGGTGCGGCAGCCCGTCCAGGACGACACGGCCGGCGGCAATGACCAGGAGGTGGAGTTTCGCCGGCTCAACGTCCGCCTCAAACTTTCCACCGAAGACCTCTCCGGCTTCGAGCTCCTGCCGATCGCCCAGCTCCGGAGGGCCGGCAACCGCGAACTCCCCCCGGAGATCGACCCGAGCTACTTCCCCCCGTTGCTCGCCATCGACGCCTGGCCGCCGCTCGGCCTCGACGTGGTCCGCGGCGTCTACGACATGGTGAGCCGGAAGGTCGAACTGCTCGCGGAGCAGGCGGTGAGCCGGCAGGTGGGTTTCTCCAGCTCTGAGCCCGGTGATCTCGATCGGCTGATGATGCTCTCCAAACTGCTCGAATCGCAGGCGGCCCTGCGGGTGGTCGCGTTCGCGCCCGGTGTGCATCCGCGGGTCGCCTACACGGAACTGTGTCGCGTCGCCGGCCAGCTCGCGGTGTTCGAGCCGCGCCGCGGCCAGGCCGAGTTGCCGCTCTACGACCACGACGACCTCGCCGGCGTCTTTCGCGAGGTGAAGAGCCGGATCGAGGCCATGATCAATCGCGTCGGAAGCCTCGAGTTCGAGCAGCGGTATTTCTTGGGCACCGCGCCGGCGACGCTGGCGGTGACCATGGATCCAAAGTGGCTGGCCAGCGACTGGCAGTGTTATGTGGGCGTGATGCACGGCGACATGCCCGAGCAGGAGTGCCATCGCCTGCTCACGGGCAATGCCCATCTCGACTGGAAGGTCGGCAGCCCTGACGAAGTGGACCGCCTGTTCCGGCTCGGGCTCCCCGGACTCCAGCTGTTCACGCTCGACCGACCCCCCCGGGCTCTGCCGGCCCGCAGCGGCTGGCTCTATTACCGGATCGGGACCGACAACCCCGCTTACCGTTCCGTGCAGGTCGCCCAGGGCCTGGCGATCCGGCTCCGCGATTCGTCGATCATCGGCGGCGACGACCTGGTGGGGAACCGCAAGCTGCAGGTGGCCTTCGAGGGCAAGGCGGCGGCCCTCGAATTTGCGATGTTCGCGGTGCCGAAATCGTGAGCGGTGATCCGGTGGCGGCTGTCGGGCGGCCGCCCCCGGGTGGCCATGGGAATCCGAGGCAGCAGGAAAACGAGCGACGATGACTCCGGAGTTTGCCGCGACCGCCGGTCCGCTGATCCTCGACATCGTCGCGCTGTGTGATCGCGTTGCCCAGGGCACCGCCGAGTCAGGCGACAAGGAGAGAGCCCGCATGGTCGCGGCGTTCGCCGCGGCGGAACGGAAACTCCGTGGGCCGCGGGCCGAGGAGTGGGCCCTGGCCAGTTACGCCCTGGCTGCGGTGCTGGATGAACTGCTGATCGTCGACATCAAATGGTCCGGCGCGAGCTGGTGGGAGAACCATCCGATCGAGGTCGAACTGTTCGGTACCCGGCGGCGGGCGACCGAGTTCTTCGAACGGGCCAAGCAGGCCGCCTCCTACAACGTCCGTGACTCGCTGACGATGTTCGCCGCTGCGGTGGCCATGGGTTTCCGTGGCATCGTCCGGGACGACCCCGAGGGTTTGAAGGCCTGGATGCGGGCGAACGGTCAAGTCTTGAAACTGGACGACGGGCGGCCCGTGGTGAAGACGCGCGCCGGGCAACTTCCCGGCGCACCGCCCCTGAGCAGTCCCGTCCGCATCATCTGGCAGGGCTTGAGCGCCGCCGTCGCCGTGATGGTCGCGATCGTGACCGCGTGGTGGGCGTTCGTGGTATCCTGACGGCCCTAGAGGGTCTCCGAACGGAGTCGAGATGGCCTGGCTCACCGCACTTCTGACGCTCCCCTTCCGCGGTCTAGCGGAGCTCACCCGTCGGTTTCTGGGGCTGTCACTCCCGGCCCGCATCGCCTGGTCGGTGGGTGTGATCCAGCTGCTGCTCTGCCTGTTCACGCTCCTGTTGGTCGTGATGTCGGGCGGTCGGATGGCCTTTCAGTCCTGGTGGACTCCCGGCAAGGGTCTGCTCCTGCTGTTGCTCCTGCTGCTCGTGCCACTGTTCGTCTTCCTCGCGCTGCGGCTGTGGCTGCACCAGGAGGTCTCCCGCTGGCGCGACATCGAGCAGGCCTGGAAGGAGGCCGTCGCGGAGCTGAAGCGGCAGCAGGTGGACGTCCGCAACGCGCCGCTGTTTCTCGTCCTCGGCACCGACGGCCGCGACGACGAGCAGTCGCTGATGCAGATGGCCCCCACGCCCTTCGTGGTCGTTTCGGCGCCCCCGGGCAGTGCGCCCCTCCACGTCTACGCCGGCCACGAGGCGATCTTCGTCTGCCTCTCGGCGATCGGCCAGTGCTGCACACTCGCCGCATCCTGGCGGCGGCCGGAGGCGAAGCCGTCGGCCACCGGCGCGGAGCCCGCGACCGAGCCGCGGACCATGGGGCTGACGGCGGCGCAGCGGGCGGAAGCCTTCGACCGGCTGACCGCGTTCTGTGAACGGATCGTCGCGCTTCGACAGCCGGTCGCTCCGATCAACGGCATCGCGGTGGTCGCGAAGTTGGGGCTCGAAGCCGAACTCACCGATCCGGGCACGTTCGGCAGCGCCGTGGCCGAAGACCTGCTCCAACTGACCCGCATGCTCGGCCTTCGGGCGCCCGTGACGTTCGCGTTCACGTCGTCGACGGCCGTACGGGGCTTCAAGGAGGCCCGGGAGGTCCTCTCCGCGGGGGATCGGGCCCGGGCCATCGGCCAGCCGCTGCCGCTGGGCCTGCCGATCGCCAGCAGCGACGTCGAGGCGGCCGCGATCAGCGCGAACGGGAAACTCACCGACCTGCTCGGCGGATTGCTCGTCGAAGACAAGGCCGTGGAGCGGCCGGCCGCGAATCGGTCGATCGTCGGGCTCAGTTGCCTGCTGCGGACGACCGGCGTGGACGCGATCACGAGGATCGTGCAGCGGTCGATCGACATGGTCACGGAGGATGCCGGTCCGCTGCTGGCCGGCTGCTACTTCGTGTTACTGTCGCCTCATGGCGAGGGCGGGTTCTTCGGTCGTGGGTTCTTCGAGCGGGTGCTCGCCACGCAGGGCGATTTGGACTGGACGGCGGCCCGGCTGCGGCTGGAGCGGCGCTACCGC
>CAXNGP010000328.1:0-3437 GCA_964201845.1 Pirellulales bacterium | reverse complement strand
GGTCGTTGGTGCGGCCTGGAGCCACGCCACCGCCGGCCGCGCCGTCTGGCTGGAACCCGAGGCGCCGGGTGACGGAGATCTGGTCTGCGTGCCGCTGGTCGAGGGCGCCCACGTGCGGGCGGTGCTGGCCGCTGCCGGAAGCATGCGGGCCGCGGATTTCGACCTGCTGCTGGCGCTCGCCGGACTGGCGGCCGCCGCGATCGCGGCCCGTGGGTCGGGAGACGATGCCACGCCGGCCCCGACCGATCCGCTCGATGAGGCGGTGGGGTTCACCGCTGACGATCCGGTGGTCGACGGCACGCTCGCCCTGTCGGCTGCCGAGCTCGAACTTCTGCGCAGCGGGCAGGTGGCGGAGTGGCTGGCCACCGCCGGGACGTTGCGGCTCGAAGACTGGGAGCGGCTGCTCGCCGTCGAGGCGCTGAGGCGAACCGAGGGGGGCGTGCCCGAGGCCGCAGCGCTGCTCGGACTGAGCCGCGCGACGCTCTATCGCCGGCTCGACGCCTTCGGACTCACGCGGCCCGGCTCGCGGCCGGCTCCGCCGTGAGCCGCGGCACGACCACGGCCACCACGAGCAGCAGCAGCATGGCGGCGGCGTAGGGCAGCGCGCGGGAAGCATGCAGCGAAAACAGGCTCATGCCCATCACCGGCCCGATGATCCGGGCCAGCGACGCGAACGACTGGTTGACGCCGAGCACCTCCCCCTGCCGGTCGGCGTCGGCACGCCTGGAGATCAGCGCCGACACGGACGGGTTGATGAAGGCGAAGCCCACCACGACGAGCCCCGCCGACGCGTAGAACGCCCAGCGCAAGGGATCGCCGTCCCCGGCCACGACGCTCCGGCCGGTCACCCCCGCCGCCACGCCCGCCAGCGCCGCCATGCCGACCAGCATCAGCGCGACGCCGGCCGCGAGCAGCCGCCACTCGGGCAGCCGCTTGGCCAGCGGCCGGTAGCAGCCGCCCGCCAGCAGCAACACGAAGCCGATCGCCGCGAACACGAGGAAGTTGGCGTCGTCGGCCATGCCGAAGGCCTTTTCGGTGAACAGCGCGAGCGTCGACTCGAAGCCGGCCATCGCCACGATCGAGAGGAAGTAGACGAGCACGAGCCCGCCCACGGTGGGCATCCGCAACACCGCCACGCTCCGCCCGACGCTGGGGAACTCCTTGGCGGCCTTGGCGCCCGGCCGCCGGGTCTCCCGAAACACGAGCGCCGCGATCAGAAGCGCCACCAGCGAGAGGAGCGATGCGATCGCCCCCACCCCCCACCGCGCCTGGTCGAACACGGTCAGACCGAAGTAGGCGATCAGCGGCCCGAGCGTGAAGCCGCCACCGAAGGCGATGCCGATCAGCGCCATGCCCCGGGCCCGGTTCTCGGGCGTCGTGCAATCGGCGATCACCGCCGCGGCCGTGCCGACGCTCGCCCCGGCGATGCCCGCCCCGATCCGCGCCAGCAGGATCAGCCCCAGCGCCGTCAGGGCGGCGGCCCTCGTCGGCGGCGGGTCGACCGGCACGCTGACGGCGTAGCCGTAGAGCGCGTAGCAGACCACGGAGCCCGTCAGGCTGAGCAGCAGGATCGGCCGCCGGCCCACGCGGTCCGAGATCCGCCCCCAGATCGGGCTGAACAGGAACTGCATCAGCGAGAACACGGCGAACAACAGCCCGATCACGGCGCCCCCGGCGCCGCCGCCGAGCGGCGGGAGGCCGATGGCGTCGAGATAGGGGGTGACCTGCCGCGGCAGCACGGGCAGCACGATGCCGAAGCCGAGCAGATCGATGAACACCGTGAGGAACACCACCAGGAGCGGCCCGCGGGCGGCCGGGGCGTCGGTGGCCGGCGGCGTGGAGGCTGACATCGTGATGGCTCTGCGCGTGGTGAGGAATCGGCGCCGGGGCGGCGCGGCTGGGCGGGTGCAGGCAGATGCTACACTGCCCGCCCATGAAGGATCGTGCCCAGGCCGATCGCCGTGCCCCGCCGGACGACCCGCCGAGCGTGTCGGAGGTGACGGCCCGCGTCAAGGACCTGATCGAGAGCCGGTTCGCTGACGTCTGGGTGGCCGGCGAGGTCAGCAACCTCACGCGGGCCTCCTCGGGTCACATCTACCTGTCACTTAAGGACGACGAGGCCCTGCTCCGCGGCGTGATCTGGCGCGGCACGGCATCCGGCCTGGCCATCGAGCCGGCCGACGGGATGGCCGTGGTCTGCCACGGCCGGATCGAGGTCTACGCCCCGCGGGGCACCTACCAGATCACGATCGACCGCCTGCACGCGCTCGGCACCGGCACGCTCGAGGCCCAACTGCGGAAGCTGCACGCGGCCCTGGCCGCCGAGGGGCTCTTCGCGCCGGAACGCAAACGCCCGATCCCGGCCTTTCCCCGCCGCATCGCCCTCGTCACGAGCCCGACCGGCGCGGCCATCGCCGACTTTCTCCAGACGCTTCGCTCCCGCTGGCAGGGAAGCGAGGTGATCGTCGTGCCGTCGCGGGTTCAGGGGGCGGGCGCCGCCGAGGAACTCGCCGCCGCGCTGGCCGCGGCCGCCCGGATCGTGCCGGCCGTCGACGTGATCGCGCTGGTCCGCGGCGGTGGCAGCCTCGAGGACCTGTGGAGCTTCAACGAGGAGGTGCTCGTGCGCGCCGTCGCGGCCGCACCGATCCCGGTGGTGGCGGGGGTGGGGCACGAGATCGACGTCACGCTCACCGATCTGGCCGCCGACCTGCGGGCCCTGACGCCGACCGACGCGGCGGTGAAGGTCTCGCCCGATGGCGTCCAGGTGGCCGCCGCCGTGGCGGGCCTCGGCCTCCGGCTCGACAAGGCGCTCACCCGCCGGGTCGCCGCGGCCCGGGATCGCGTGGTGCAGCTGGCCCGGTCGCGGATCTTCGCCGACCCCGGCCGGCTCGTCCGCGATCGGCGGGCCGTCGTCGACCAGCATGCGGTGCGGCTCGTGCGGCTCGCCCGAGCCGCCGTCGCCCGCGCGGGTGAGCGGCTCGCCGCCGGCGCGGGCCGGCTCGAGGCCGCGAGCCCCGTGCACCTGCTCGCCCGCGGCTGGTCGCTGACCTGGCGTGACGACGATCGGGGCCGGGGGCTCACGACCGTCGCGGGCATCGAGCCGGACACGCGGCTCGTCACGCAGCTCGCCGACGGACGGCTCTGGAGCCGCGTCGAGCGCATCGAGTTCGAACCCGATCTCGCCCATGCCTCTCGCCAGGACCACGCCCCATGAGCACCCCCTCGACCACCACCCGCGCGTCGGCCTCGTCCACCCAATCGGCAGAGGCGGCCCAGCCCGCCGGCTTCGAAGCCGCGCTGGGCCAGCTCGCGGAACTGGTCGGGCAGCTCGAGGCGGGCGGCCTCGGGCTGTCGCAGTCGATCGACGCCTACGAGCAGGGCGTGTCGCTCCTGCGCCGGCTGCACGAGGAACTGGCTCGCGCCGAGGAGCGGGTGAG
>CAXNGP010000327.1:0-3462 GCA_964201845.1 Pirellulales bacterium | reverse complement strand
GGCGCTGGAGTCGTTCATTGCCACAGCACCGGGCTCATGCGACGTGCTGCTGGCGCCGCACCATGGCGCGGCCACGAGCCTGCCCGCCGACATCGCCCGTGCTACCACGCCGAGCATCGTGCTGGTCAGCGGCCGGGGCGGCCGGGCTTGGCCCGTCGTGCGCGAGGCCTACGCCGTCGCCTCGGGAGCCGATGCGGCGGTGCTCAAGACCGGCGGCGAAGGCGCCGTGGCGGTCACGCTCACGGCCGGGGCCGTCACGGTCGAGCGGTTTGACGCGGGCCGCTGGCAGGCCATCGAGCCGCCGGCCGATCAAGCTGCCGCGACCCTGGGCCGCGTCAGGAACCAGCCGCCGACGATCAGCGCAAACTGGCTCGTGACATACGCCGCCAGAAGCAGCAGCACGCCGCTCGTGAAGCCGTAGCTGTGGAGGCCGATTCCGAGTTGGTTGGTGCCGAACCAGCTCCAGGCCGTCACGATGTTGCCCCCGATCGTGAACAGGGCGAAGCCCCGCGGGCCGATCCATCTGTCCCAGCGGGCGTGGAGCACGGCGGCGTTCCAGAGCACGATCATCAGCGCCCCGTTCTCCTTGGGGTCCCAGCCCCAGAACCGGCCCCAGCTGTCGTCGGCCCAGAGGCCGCCGAGCACGGTGCCGATAAAACTGAAGAAGAGCGCAAAGCAGACCACGCCGTAGTTCATCCGGTAGAGGCGGTCCTGGACCTCCTTCGCGGTTGGGGAGTCGGCCGTTCCCTGCCACCGGCTCCACGCCCCGTGAACGATGGAGAAGGTGCCCAGGAGTCCCGCCAGAAACGTCGCGCCGTAGCCGAGCGTGACGGTGATCACGTGGGTCGTGAGCCAGAACTGGGTGTCGAGCACCGCCTGAAGGACGTGCATCGTGTCGCCCGAGTCGAGGCCATAGGCGACGCCGAGCGTGAGGCCGCCGGCGAGCGCAGCCACGAGCGTGCCGATCCCGAGCCGGTGCAGCCGCTCCAGGAGCAGGCCGGCGAGCACGCACGCCCAGCCGATGAACACCGCCGACGAATAGAGGTTGACCACCGGCGGCCGGCCGGTGAGCCAGACCCGCATCCCGAGGGCGAACGTGTGCAGGGCGAAGGTGCCCGCCAGCAGCCACCAGGTGAAGTCGCCGAGTGGGCCCCGCCAGACGAGGAAGCTCGCGAAGCAGAGCATGATCGCCAAGACGTAGAGCCACTTGGCCAGGTCCGTGGGGTTGAAGGCGTTGAACCAAGCCTCCGCGGCGGCCTTCTCGGCAAAGCCGGCGAATTCGGGCAGGCCTTCGGCCGCGGTCCGGTAGGTGGCGATCGCCCGCGGCAGCGCCGCCGGTCCGCGGCCCGCGGCCTCGAGCAGTTCCGCGAACGGCACGAGCGCCGGGTTGGCCTCGTAGGTAGCCTGGCCCGGGCGGCCGGCCAGCATCTTGGCCACGAGCGCATTGACGAGCGCGGGCTGGAGCGCCTGCCAGCGTGGGCCATCGGTGGTGTCGGCGGCGACGGCCCGGCCGAGCGGCGGGATCGCTGCGGGAGGATGGTTCTCCTCGATCAGCCGCGCCCCCTGCATCATCCGCATCACCTGGTCGAGGAACGCCTTGCGGGCCGCCTCGTCGTCTCCCTCGACCGTGGGCATGGCAGGGGCTTCGTAGGCGAACCGCATCAGGTCGTAGGCCATCAGCTTCTGCTCGAGTTCCATCAGCTTCTTTTGGCCGAACGACTGCTCTTCCCGCGGCAGGTCGCGGAGCTTCGCGAGTTGCTGTCGGGCGACGGCCCGCTTGGGCTCGAGCTCCGCGTACGAGTAGCGATGCCCCTGTCGCCTGGTCAGGTCGAAGAGGTCGACCACCTCCTGCGCGTCGATCCTGAAGACGGGCGCCCGGGCGGCCCACTCGCTGCCGGCCATGAGCCCGAGCAGCCACTGCGTGGCGGAAACCCGCCCCTGCGGGTCGCCCAGCCTCGCGTCGGAGCCCGAAGGCATGACCACGCTCGTCCGGTTGCCGAGCAGCTGGACCGTGTTGCGGGCCACGGTGTCGAGCGGCTTGACCCGGCCCTCGTGGAGCGCCGGCAACCGGCCGGCCGCCGCCCAGGCGGCGGCGTCTCCGCCGGGCTGTCGGGCGGCCATGACCGCCATGCCGGCCACGCAGGCGAGCGCCGCAAGCGGGGTGAGATAGTCGCGCGGGTCGACCTCGCGGCGAAATGTCGGCGTGGCATTGATGACAGGCCCGCGGGGCCGTCGGCCGCGGACCCGCGGCCGCGCCCCACCCGCTGCGTCGGCCGCGACCGCCTCGCGGGCCGCCTCCCGTTCGCGGCGATCCGCAAACCGGAGGAACGTGCCGCCGAAGTGGACGAGCATGCCCCAGAACGCGAGCACGCAGGCCACGTAGGGCACGAGCCAGCCGGCGTTCTCGACCACCTGCAGGCCCGTCATCTCCCCGGGGCGTCCGCCGAGGTCGATCTGCGAATACGTGCTTTGGTAGAAGGTCTCGCCCCGGTAACGGACGGGATTGTTCATCCAGATGCGCCCCTGCTGCTCGGCGCCGGTGGACGGGTCGGTGAAGGTGACGTAGGACGAGTAATCGCGAGGCGTCTCGCTTGCCGAGTAGTTGATCCGCCGCACGTCGTCGAGCCGGACGGTGTAGGGCTTGTGTTCCCGGCGAAAGCGGAGCTGCAGCCGCCAGTCACGGCCGTCGACCGCCACGGTGTCGCAATCGTCCCTCTCGGCCCCGGCGAAGACCTGACGTTGGTCGTTGAGAAACTGGCTGACGAGATGGGTGCCGAGATCACGGCCGCCCACCTTGTCGAGCAACTGGATGTAGCCTGAGGCGATGTTCGACTGCGACGACGCGCCCCCTTCCGCCGGCCGACGGGTGGCCAGCCAGCGCTTGCCCAGGCCCGAGGTCGCGGGGTTGGGGGCCACCGGCCCGACCGGGACCACCGACGAGTTGGGGAACCACTCGGCCACGCGGATCGTGAACGGCAGGCCGTCGATCGCGATCGGCTCGCCCCCCGCCCGGGCCTGGAGCAGTCGGCCGGAGATCGCCGTCACCCGATCCTGCTCGGTGCCACTCGGGTCGATGACGGCCAGTTCGACCTCGTCGGTGCGGCAGGCCACGTTGGTCTCCCGTCCCTCCACGATCGTCATCCGCTCCTCGATCTGCCGGTCACCGAACACGAACTGCCCGACCATCAGCAGGCCCACCGCGAGGTGGATGAGCACGTTGCCCCCGCGGGCCCCGAACACCATCACCAGTCCGGCCAGCAGCGTCAGCGACGCCACGCTCGACTGGATCAGTTGCCACATGATCCGCAGGCCCGGCTCGTTCATCCGCCACGACTCGCCGCCGACGAGCGTGGCCAGCGTCGTCGCCGCCACCGCGGCGGCCCCGACCGCGGCCACCCCGCGGGCGAGTCCCGTGCGGGCGGCGAAGGCCGCAGCTGCCAGGCCGGCGGCCACGGTGCCGCC
>CAXNGP010000326.1:0-3467 GCA_964201845.1 Pirellulales bacterium | reverse complement strand
TCATCCCGGAGGCGACCGCCTGGGCGACGAGCAAGGCTTCGAGCGAGGTCACGGCTCGGGCTCCGGCGGCGGCTTCAGTAGCGGGGAACGGCGGGATCGATCTCGCGGGACCAGGCCTCGATGCCGCCGGTCATGCTCTGGGCGGCCGTGAAGCCCCGCTCGCGGAGAAATCGGGTGACCCGGAGGCTGCGGACTCCGTGGTGGCAGTGGACCACGATCCGGGACGCGCGGTGCGGCTCGAGCTCGGCGAGCCGCTCGGGAATCGTCTGCATCGGGATCAGCACCGCCCCCCCGATCCGCGCGATGGCGTGCTCGTCCGGCTCGCGGCAATCCAGGAGCAGCAACGGCTCGCCGCCGGCCAGCAGGGCCTGCACCGCGTGCACGTCGATTTCCTGCGGTTCGTTCATGAACGTTCGCCTCTGTCGTGCCCCGTCGGTCTCCCAGGCCTCGCCCGCGCCGGGCCCCGCCGATCCGGGCCGTCACAGTGCCGCGCTGGGGCTTCGACCATCCCAGCTGCAACCGACGTGGCGATTCTACATACGGTCCCAGCGGCCTTTCCAACCCGCGACGGGAACCGCTCTTGCCCGGTCGACCGGGCCGCGTGGTAGCCTTCGCACCGCAGCGGGCCTCGATGCCGCCCGCTCGCTTCGCCCCTTGGCTCGCTTCGCCCCTTGGGAAGACACCCATGCACGTTATCCAGGGTTTCCTGTCGCTCGTCGCGCGGCTGATGATCACCGCGATCTTCCTGGCGAGCGCCGTCACGAACAAGATTCCGCAGTTCAACGCCGTGGCCGAGGTGATGGCGGGGAAGGGCATCCCCCAGCCCAAGATCCTGCTCGCCGGCGCGATCGCCTTCCTCCTGCTCGGATCGATCTCACTGATCCTCGGTTTCCGGGCCCGCTTTGGCGCGTTCCTCTTGCTCGTGTTCCTGGCGGCGGCGACCTACTACTTCCACGCCTTCTGGAAGCTCCCCGCCGACACGGCCCCGGAAGCGTTGCGAGACGAGCAGATCGCGTTCATGAAGAACCTCGCCCTGATGGGGACGATGGTCTTCTTCCTGGCGAATGGCGCGGGGCCCTGGAGCATCGACGCCGCCCGCAACGCGGCACGGGCCGACGGGGACGAGCCGGGCGACGAGGATGCCTGACGGCCGGACGGGCGGCTACCGCACGCCGCCCAGGCCCCGCTCCTCGGCGATGCGCTCGACGGCGATCCGGGCCTCGGCCTGAACCCGCTGCTTGAGTTCCTCGGCCCGCGCCTCGTTGACGGTCACGCTCGGCATGCCCCCTTTGAAGGAGACGGTGATCGCGCCGGTCGCGACGGCGATCACCGCCCCCGCGAACAGCAGGAGGGAACCGATCTTCGTCGAGGCGACCTTCTGCACCGGGGCGGGCAGGCCTGCGGTCGCGAGGGCGGCCACTTTCTGAACGTTGCTCTTCTTTTTGCTGGCCACGGCTGGCGCTCCTGAACGGTGAAGGGTGGTCGGCGCGGCCGTCCATCGGCCGCCGCCCCGAGGGAATCGATCGTCCGGCCGACCATCCCGGGCGGAATCCGCGGCGCCGCGGCGGGTTCCTCGACGCGACCCCCAGACCGGCCCCAGTCTGCCCAGACCCCTCAGGCCGGCCGGATGCGGGGGCGCCGGCGGCGGGACAGCGACGGCCACCGGCCGCCATTGGCCGCAAGCACGCCGGTTGCTACGGTTCCCGCCGCCGGCCGAGCCAGGCCCATCGGTGGCGACGGAGTTGCATCGTGGTCATTCCCTTTTCATCGCACCGGGCCGCATGCGTGGCGGTCGCGTCATTCGCGATCGTGCTGGCCGTCTGGACCAGCCCTGCCGCCGAGCCGCCCCAGCCCACATCCGAGCCGCAGCCCACGGGGACGATCGAGGGGCATCCCGCACTGGCACGCTCGCCGCGGCACACGACGACCTCCCGCGGCCATCAGGGCGACGCCGTCAACGTGGCCTTTATCGGCACCGAGCCGCAACTCCACCAGGCCCTCGCTGCGGCCGGCTGGTACGCCGCCGACCCGGTGACGCTGAAAACCTCGCTCCGGATCGCGGCCGACGTCGTGCTGCACAAGCCGTACGCCCACGCGCCGGTCAGCGATCTCTATCTCTGGGGTCGCCGGCAGGACGCCGCCTTCGAGCAGCCCGTGGGAGGAAGCCCGAAGCAGCGTCATCACGTGCGGTTTTGGCAATCCGCGGAACGCGACCACGCGGGCCGTCCGCTCTGGCTCGGGGCGGCCACCTTCGACGAGCGGGTCGAGATCAGCCGGACCACGGGCGGCGTGACCCACAAGATCAGCCCGGAGATCGACCGCGAGCGGAACAAGCTCGTCCAGGACGCCATCCGAGCCAACGCCCTCGACGGCTACTACTGGGTCGACCAGTTCCACCTGCAGGCGGAAGGCCGCAACGGCGGCGGCGATCCCTATCGCACCGATCGGCGGCTGGCCGTCGGCGTGATCGACCTGCAGCGTTGACCGCGGGAATTCGCGGCGGCGACGGGGGACGAGTGCCTCGTCTAGGACTCGAACCTAGAACCCTCTGATTAAGAGTCAGATGCTCTGACCAATTGAGCTAACGAGGCTTGCCGACACGTTTTTACCCGGCGCCCGAGATCGAGACAAGGGACTGCCCGCGTTGAGGGATTTCCCGCGAGCCGCTACATTCCCCCGACTCGCGAGCAGTCCCGGCGGCGGGTAACGCCGGCGGCGGATCGCCGCGACCGTTCAGATCACGATACCCCGCGGAGGAGCGTTCTCAATGGGCAGGTTCGACGGACTCAAGGGGCTCGTGCTCGGCGTCGCCAACGACCATTCGATCGCCTGGGCGATCGCCAAGGAAGTGATGGCCGAAGGGGGCCAGATCGGCTTCTCCCACCTGCCCGACCGGCCCGACGACGAGCGGCAGCGGAACCGCCGCCGCGTCTCCCAACTCACCGACCCTGAGCCCAACGCCAAGTTCCTGGTGCCGATGGACGTCTCCGACGACGCCCAGATCGCCGCCGTGATCGACCGGGCCAAGCAGGAGTTCGGGACGCTCGACTTCGTCGTCCACTCCATCGCCTTCGCCCCCCTCGAGGATCTCAAGGGGGAGACGACCAACTGCAGCCGCGAGGGCTTCCGCGTGGCGATGGAGACCAGCGCCTACAGCCTCTTGGCCGTGGGCCGGCTGGTGCGGGGCATTCTCTCCAAGGATGCCTCCGTCCTCACGCTCACCTACTTCGGCGGTGAGAAGGTCGTGCCCGGCTACAACATCATGGGTGTCTGCAAGGCCACGCTCGACGCCTGCGTGAAGTACATGGCCTACGACCTCGGCCCCGCCGGGGTGCGAGTGAACGCGGTCAGCGCCGGCCCGCTGCGCACCCTCGCCGGCCGCGGGGCCGGCGTCGACGACATGCTCGGCCTCTACCAGCACATGTCGCCGATGGGCCGCAACATCACGCACGAGGAAGTCGGCAAGG
>CAXNGP010000325.1:0-3470 GCA_964201845.1 Pirellulales bacterium | reverse complement strand
CGCGGCGGCCGACCCCGCCGAGGCCGAGCAGCCGGCGACGCGCCGGGGCGGGCGGGCCCGCAACGGCCGCACCAAGTCCCTGCCCGGGATGGACGAGACATCCGAGGAGGCCTAAACTTTGGGGAGTGTTGCGCCAGGGAGGCAGGCAGTGTTCCCCGGCGGTTTCTCCCCCTCAGGCCCCCGCATGGCAAGCTGTCCGGACACCGGCGGTTCGGTGGCCTCGCTCGTCGCCCCCGCCGAGTCGGCCGACGTGGTGCAGGCGGGCCTGGCACGGGTGCGGGATTTCGTCGAGCCGCTGCTGGCCGCCACGATTGCCGACCATGCGGACGTGCCGCGGCGGCTGACCGAGGCCATGCGGCATTCCGTGCTCGCGCCGGGCAAACGGCTGCGGCCGGCACTCGCTCTCTGGGCGGCGCGGGCCTGCGGGCACGGCGGAGAAGCGGAGGCCTGGCGGGCGGCGGCTCCCGCGGCCGTGGCCGTCGAACTGATCCATGCCTACTCGCTCGTGCACGACGACCTGCCGGCCATGGACGATGACGACCTGCGGCGCGGCCGACCCACCTGCCACCGCGCCTTCGACGAGGCGACGGCGATCCTCTGCGGCGATGCGCTCCAGCCACTGGCGTTCGAGACGCTGGCCGCGGGGCTGCCGCCAGCGGTCGCCGGTCGGGCCTGCCTGGTGCTCGCCCGGGCCGCTGGGGGTGCGTCGCTCGTGGGCGGGCAGGTCGATGACCTCGCGGCGGAGCGGGGCTGGGTCGCTCCGCCCGACGGAATGTCGACCGCCGAGCAGGTGGCCTGGATGGAGCGGATTCACCGCCGCAAAACCGGCGCCCTCTTCCGGGCCGCCCTCGAACTCGGCGGGCTGGCCGTGGCCGCCGACGCGCCGCAACTCGCCGCCCTCGACCGCTTCGGCCAGGCCTTCGGACTGTGCTTCCAGATCGCCGACGATCTGCTCGACGCCGAGGGTGACGAGGCCGCCGTCGGCAAGCGTGTCGGCAAAGACGCCGCCCGCGGCAAGCTCACCTATCCGACCGTGCTGGGCGCGGCGGAGGCCCGGCGACGGGCGGTGGCCCTGGCCGACGAGGCCGCGGCCGCCGCGGCCGAACTTGGCGAACCGGCCGCCGAACTGGCCGCCCTGGCACACTGGATCGTGAACCGGGACCATTGACCGCCGCCCAGACCATTGACCGCCTCCTCGACAGCTTCTGACACGAGTGTGACCACCAGACCCACGCCGGCTCGGCACCACCCCTGACGCATCCCACGGACGACCCCAGCATGGCCGACATCCTTCCCTCGATCACGTCGCCCCACGATCTTCGCGGGCTCTCCGTCGAGCAATTGGAGACGCTCGCGGTCGAGATGCGGCGGGCCCTCACCGAGGTGGCGGCGTCGCGGACCGCCCACTTCGCCTCGAATCTGGGGGTGGTCGAGCTCTGCCTGGCGCTCCACCGCGTCTTCGACTTCAGCCACGACCGGCTGATCTGGGACACGGGCCACCAGATCTACCCTCACAAGCTGATCACCGGTCGCTATCCGCAGTTCGGCACGATGCGCACCCGGGGCGGCCTGATGGGCTACCCCAATCCCGATGAAAGCCCCTACGACCTGTTCATGACCGGCCACGCCGGCTGCAGCGTCTCCACGGCCCTCGGCCTTGCGAGCGGCGACGGGCTGATGAACGAGGGCGACCGCCGGAGCGTGGCGGTGATCGGCGACGGCGCCCTCCCCTCCGGCATCGTCTTCGAGGCACTCAACAACGCCGGCTTCCTCAAGAAGCGGCTGCTGGTGATCCTCAACGACAACAGGATGTCGATCTGCCCGCGGGTGGGGGCGCTGGCCGAGTATCTCGACATCATCCGCACCAACCCCTGGTATCGCGGCCTCAAACAGCAGGCGGGCGAGATCATCAAGGGCGTGCCGATGGTCGGCGAGCAGATGGAGCGGATGCTCTCGGGCGTCAAAGACTCGATCAAGACCGGTCTCCACGGCGGGGCGCTGTTCGAGGCGCTCGGCGTCCGCTATTTCGGCCCGGTCGAGGGGCATTCGCTGCCCAACCTGATCCGCTACCTGGAGCTCGTGAAGGACGAGGAGGGGCCGATCCTGCTCCACGTGCTCACCGAGAAGGGCCATGGCTTCAAGCCGGCGGAGCAGGATCCCGTCTTCTTCCACACGCCGGCCCCCTTCGAGTGCGACGACGAAGACTGCATCGTCTCGATCAAGAAGTCGTCCGCCAAGGCCTACACCGACATCGCGGCGGCGGCGATCGCGGCCGCGCTGCGGCGAGACACCCGTGTGACCGTGCTGACCGCGGCGATGTGCCAGGGCAACAAGCTGGAAAAGGTGCGGGCCGAGTTCCCCGAGCGGTTCTTCGACGTCGGGATCTGCGAGTCGCACGCGGTCGCCTTCGCGGCCGGCCAGGCGAAGGCGGGCTGCCGCCCGATCGTCGACATCTACAGCACCTTCCTGCAGCGGTCCTACGACCAGATCTTCCAGGAGGTCTGCCTGCAGAACCTGCCGGTCACCTTCATGCTCGACCGGGCCGGGCTGACCGGCCCCGACGGCCCGACCCACCACGGCGCCTTCGACCTGGGCTACCTGCGGCTGTTCCCCAACATCGTCGTGATGGCCCCCGGCGACGAGCACGACCTGACGGCGATGCTCGACTTCGCGCTCGAGCACGACGGGCCGGCGGCGATCCGCTATCCCAAGACGGTGATCGAGCGGCAGGCTGGCCCGCGGGCGCCGCTCGAACTCGGCCGGGCCGAACTGCTGGCCGAAGGCGCCGACGGGCTCGTGATCGCCTGTGGCACGCTGCTCGGCGAGGCGTTGAAGGCCGCGGCCGCGCTCCGCGAGGAGGGGGTCGAGATCGCCGTGATCAACGCCCGGTTCGTGAAGCCGCTCGACACCGCCCTGCTGCTCGAGCGGATCGAGGCGGCTCCCTGGACGGTGACCATCGAGGAAAACGCGCTGCCCACGGGGTTCGGCTCCGCGGTGCTCGAGATGGTGTCCGATGCGGGGGTCGCCGTAGGGCCGATCGCCCGGCTCGGGCTGCCCGACCGGTTCGTCGAGCACGGCGAGCGGGGCGAGCTGCTCGCGGAACTCGGCCTCGATGCGGCGGGCATCGTGGCGGCCTGCCGCCGGCTGGCCGGCCGCGGGCCCGGCGCGGCCGCGTCGATCTCCCACGTGGCCGCCGACCACTGATCGGCCGGCGTCGCCGGCGTCCATCTTTCCCCCGGGGGCGGTTCGTCAATGCCCGGTCTCTCACGCCTGCGAAGTGAGCAGCCGCCACCCGCGCCGCTGGCCGTGGTGATCGCGGGTGCGCCCGCCGTGGCCACCGAGATCGGCCGGGTGGCCGAGCTCCTGGCGACCCGCGGCCATCGAGTCACGAGCGTCGCCCAGGAGCCGGGCGACGGCACTGCGCCGGGCGACGGCACTGCGCCGGGCGACGGCACTGCGCCGGGCGACGG
>CAXNGP010000324.1:0-3473 GCA_964201845.1 Pirellulales bacterium | reverse complement strand
CATCGCAATGGCACCACCGGATGTCCCGCCCGCCACCGCCGCGCCGGACCAGCTCGAACCCCCGGTGCGCTCCAGCCGGTTTGGCGGCGCCGCCCTGCCGCAAGTGCCCCCCGATCCGTTCGTCGGAGTGGCCTCGTACGAGTCGGCTGAACCACCGCCGCCGGCGCCGCCGGCCAGCACGGCGCCTCCGGCCGACCTTCTGCCGCCCACCGACCAGGTGGCCGAGGCCGACCTCCTGCCGCCGCCGTCTTTCGCCCGGGCCGCCCCTCAGCCCCCGCCGCACGACGAACCCGCGCCCGCCCCGGCCATCCGGGAGTCGGTGCCGCCGTCGTCATTCGAGTCCGGCTTGGCCGCGTCTCCCGCCACTCCACTCGGCGAGGCCTACGTGGCGCGGGCGGGCGACTCGTGGTGGTCGCTCGCAGAACGAGCCTACGGGGATGGCCGTTTCTACCGCGCGCTCTTCGCCTGGAACCGGATGATCGACCCGCGGGTCTCGCTCGCGCCGGGAACCCGGCTCGAAATCCCGCCTGCCGCGAAGCTCGGAGCCTCCTGGCCCGGGCTCCTGCCCCGCGACTGAGCCTGAGGCCAGTCGAGTTTCCCGCCGGCAGCCGCGGACCGGCGGTCTGGCCCGGGCTACAATCTCATCCCGCTCCCACCACCGCCCGCATGAAATACAAGACCGACATCGTTCGCGACTGGCTGCCGCGGTACACAGGCCGCGAGCTCGGTGGCTTCGGGCACTACATGCTGCTGACCAACTTCAGCGAATACGTCGAGGCCTTCGCCTCGCGGTTCGCGGTTCCGGTGCTGGGCACCGGCTTGCCCATCCAGTCGGCCACCCACGAGGATCTCACGATCCTCAACTTCGGGATGGGCAGCGCCATGGCCGCCACGGTGATGGACCTGCTCTCGGCGGTCGAGCCCAAGGCGGCGCTGTTCCTCGGCAAGTGTGGCGGCCTCAAAAAGACGAAGGTCGGCGACTTCATCCTCCCGATCGCGGCCATCCGCGGCGAGGGGACGAGCAACGAATATTTCCCGCCCGAGATTCCCGCCCTGCCGTCATTCCGGCTCCAGGCGGCCGTCTCGGCGGCGATCGCCCGCCACGACCACGACTACTGGACGGGCACGGTCTACACCACCAATCGGCGGGTCTGGGAGCACGACGAGGACTTCAAGGCGTATCTCGTCAAGACCCGCGCGATCGGGATCGACATGGAGACGGCCACGCTGTTCGTGGTGGGCTTCGCCAATCACATCCCCAAAGGCGCGTTGCTCCTGGTCTCCGACAACCCGATGACCCCCGAAGGGGTGAAGACGGCGGCCAGCGACCGCGACGTGAGCCGGCGCTACGTGCAGGACCAACTCGCGATCGGCATCGACGCGCTCCGCGACCTCCGCGACTCGGGCGCGTGCATCAAGCACATGCGGTTCGAGGAGTTGCCGTAGCCGACCGCGCTCGATCGCAGCCCGCGGGGCAGACCCGCCGCGGCCCGCGGTTCACTTGCCGTTGAACTTGTAGGCAGCGTTGGCGGGGTCGAAGTCGGCGTCGGTGAAGCCGTTGTTGGTCTTCACGTTCATGTAGGTGTATTCCTCCATGAGCACCGGCTGCCCCCCCTGCTCGTGCGCCCAGTCGTAGGCCTCGTAGCGGACCGGGATCAGCAGTTCGTCGTCGATGAACACCCGGGCCAGGTGGAAGCGGAAGTTCCGCCGCGGCACCGGATGCACCACCTGCACGCAGGTGCAGATCCGTCCGTTGACCTTGGCGTTGGGGTAGAAGTTGACCTCGCACTCGCCGAACTGCTTGTCGTGCTGGGCGACCTCCACCAGCCGCTTGGCCAGATTCTCCACGCCGATCTCGGTGACCGAGTAGCGGTTGCCCGTCATCGCCAGCGCTCCGTCGGGCTTCAGCGACACGGTGCCCACCATCGCCCGCACGCCGCTGCCCGCGTGGGCCAGCATGTTGCCGTCGTTGCGGCCGGCCACGTAGATCACCTCTTGGCCCTTCACCTCGTCGGGGGCAAGGAAGTAGAGGTAAACGCTGAACGGCTCGTGCCGGATCTTCGCGAAGATGTACTGGTGCTCGCCGAGCTTGCCGTCGATCCGCTCCCGCTTGACCATCGTGCAGGAGTAGTCCTTGACGTTGCCCCGGAGCTGGGCGAGGCCGCGCTGGGCCAGTTCGAGGGCCGGCTCGAGCGGGTGCTGACCGGCCGCCGCGACCGTCGCGTCCCCGGCGTTGGCATTGCCTTCGGCGGCGCCGCCGTGCGGGACGAGCCCCGGGCCTTGCGCTTCCTGAGCCCGTGCGGCGACCGACGAAGCCGCGAGCGCCGCGAGGGCGAAGGCCATGACGCCCCGTCGAGTGAAGCCGTGCGCGGGGAAGAACTGCATCATGGCGGCCATCGATCCCTCCATGGATCTCGGGTGTTCGAGTGTTCGGAAGCCGGGGTGGTCGGGCGCGATCCGTGGATTCGCCCCGTCCCTTGAATCGCTTATCGCCGGGAACGTCGGGGGGGGTTGAGCCTCGTCCATGTCCTCGGCACGTTCCGCACGGTCGTGCGAACCGGACGGAAACGGGCCGGGAGTCTAACGGTGTCCGCAGGCCGCCACCAGCCCACCTTGCCCGCGGAAAATCGCCTGCGGGAGCCGGTTTCTGCCGGGGGAAAGGCCGCCGCTTGTCGCCGCCGCCGCGACGAACCATGCTCCACGGTTCCCCACCGCCGTCTGCCGTCGCCCCCAATGCCCGCCGCCGAGCCCATCTACGCCACGCCCACCCTGGAGGTGGCCCGGATCGAGTCGCTGCCCTTCGGCGAACACACCTACGTGGTGCGCCGTCCCGGCAACGCCGAATGCCTCGTCGTCGACCCCGGCTTCGAGCCCGGGGAGATCATCGCCTGGCTCGAGCGACATGGCCTCGAGCCCTGCGCCATCCTGCTCACCCACGGCCACTCCGATCACATCGCGGGCAACGCCGCCCTCAAGGCCCGTTGGCCCGCCGCGCCCCTTCTGATCGGGCAGGGCGACGCGGCCAAGCTCACCGACCCCACGGCCAACCTCTCGGCCCCGTTCGGCCTGCCGCTCACGAGCCCGCCGGCCGACCGCCTCCTGGCGGATGGGGAGCGGCTCGCCCTGGCCGGCTGCGACCTCGTGGTCCGCGAGATCCCGGGCCACTCGGCCGGCCACGTCGTCTACGTCCTCGAGGGCGAGAGCCCGCCGCTGGTCTTCGGCGGCGACGTGCTGTTCCAGGAGAGCATCGGCCGGACCGACTTTCCCGACGGCGACTTCGAGGCCCTGGCCGCCGGCATCCGTCGGCACCTTTACACGCTCCCGCCCGAGGCGATCGTGTTTCCCGGCCACGGCGAGCCCACGACCATCGGGCACGAGCGGCGGCACAACCCCTTCGTCCCGGCCCGATCATCGGATTGACCATGGCCTCCGCCACGATCGATGATGACGGGATGCTCTCGCCGGCCGATCTC
>CAXNGP010000323.1:0-3485 GCA_964201845.1 Pirellulales bacterium | reverse complement strand
GCGGCCGGAGGGCCGCCAAGCCCGGCGGGGCCATGGATGGCCCGCCGGGCGCTCTATTCATTCACGTACGTTTCCAGGAACCGGGCCAGGCGGTGGAAGTCGCTGCCCCGCTCGACGTAGCGGACGACCGTCACGAGCGTCTCCGGATTCACGAGCTCCTCGAAGGGCACGTAGTTCAGGTCGAGCTGCCCTGACACGCTCACCATCACGCCGTTCAGCCCCCGCTCGGCGAGCGCCCGGTAGGCCCCCACGCCCAGCTGGCTGCCGAGCATCACGTCGAAGGCGTGGGGCTTCGCACACCGCGACTCGTAGCCGAGCTGCAGGCCCACCACCTTGCGGCTGCGGCCCGTCTGCTTCTTGAACTCGTCGGCCACGAGCTTGGCGAACATCTTCCCGAGCTGGACGTGCGAGATCGAGATGTGGCCGTGGTCGTCGCGGGGGATGCCCGCCAGGGCGGAGGCCGGCAGATACTCGGCCAGCCCCTCGGCCAGCACGATCACGCCGTACTGTTTGCCCTCCTGCTCCTCGCGGACCCGCATCGTCTTCACGATCCGGTCCACGACCAACTCCACGTTCATCACCGGCTTGATCCGGGTGGTGCCGTCGGGGCTGGTCACCGTCTCCTCGCCGCGGTATTTGCCGTGGATGTCCTCGACGCTCATCACGAGGCTCGCCTCGCCGGCGATCGCCGCCCCGTAGGAGAGCCAGCCGGCGCTGCGGCCCATCGTCTCGCAGAGGAAGTAGCCGCGGCTCGCCTCCGCGTCATACAGCAGGTTTCGGATCTCGCCGCCGAGCGTGTCCACCGCCGTGAAGTAGCCGAAGGTGAAGTCGATGCCCATGTAGTCGTTGTCGATCGTCTTGGGCAGGTGCACGACCGGCATCCGCAGGGCGTCGGCGGGCAGTCGGTCCTGGTACATCTTGAACTTGTTGGCCGTCTTCAGCGTGTCGTCGCCGCCGATCGAGATCAGGGCCTCCACGCCCAGGCTCCGCAGGCCGGCGTAGACGTTGGCCAACTGCCGCGACCGCTCGGGGTCGTCGAGGTGGGCCGGCGACGAGACGTGCTTGCCGGGATTGGCGCGGGCGGTGCCGAGCATGATCCCCTGGCTGCTCCGCGTCCGCTTCAAGAACTCGGGCGTGATCTTGAGGTAGTCGCGGCCGGCCACCAGCGGCTGGGCCGGCGAGAAGTCGGTCAACGACGAGTAGCCGTGTTTCATCCCGATCACCTCCGTGCCCTGCCGCATGAACGAGGTGGCCGCCGTCGAGATCACCGCGTTGGCCCCCGGGGCCGGTCCGCCGGCGAACAGGATCGCGACGCGACGGAAGTGGTGGGCGGCCTGCGGCGGGCGGGAGATGGAGTCGGTCATGGGGGGCTCCGGGGCGTGTGGTCGTGGTGTCCAACGTTGTAACGAGTGGCCCGCCGGGGCGGGTGAAAGGCTCCGTCGCTGGGATATCTTCGCGGGGCCTCAGGCGGTACTGCTCGGCTCGCTGGGGCGAAAATCTCCAGGCTCCTCCGCCTTCCACCCGCCCCGGCTTGCGTTTCGGTACCGCGAACGCCTCAGCTTATTGAAAGCACAGTTCAGCCGGCGAGCATTCGTTCGACGAAGGTGGTATCGACCTGGGCTTCGTGGAAGGCGGTGTTGGCGAGCAGCTCGAGGTGGAGCGGGACGGTCGTGGCGATCCCGGCCACACGGAGCTCCTTAAGGGCGCGGGTCATCGTGTCGATCGCGTCCTTCCGGGTCGGCTGGTGCACGATCAGTTTGCCCACGAGGGAGTCGTAGTGCGGTGGCACCACGTAGCCGGTGGTGGCGTGGGAATCCCAGCGGACGCCGAACCCGCCCGGGGCGATGATGCGGTCGATCCGGCCCGGATTCGGCCGGAAGTTGTGCGCGGGATCCTCGGCGTTGATCCGGCACTCGATGGCATGGCCGCGGGGCACGATGTCGGCCTGCTTGAGGGCGAGCTTCTCGCCGGCGGCGACACGGATCTGGGCCTTCACGAGGTCGATCCCGGTCACCATCTCGCTCACCGGATGCTCGACCTGGATCCGGGCGTTGACCTCGATGAAGTAGAAGTTGTCTTCCTGGTCGACGATGAACTCGACCGTGCCGGCCGAGTAGTAGCCGGCGGTCTTGGCCAGCCGTACCGCCGCATCGGCCATCGCCTGCCGCGTGGCCTGCGGCAGCCGCGGCGACGGGCTCTCCTCGATCAGCTTCTGGTGCCGCCGCTGGGTCGAGCAGTCGCGCTCCCAGAGATGGAACACCTGGCCGTGGGTGTCGGCGAGGATCTGGATCTCCACGTGCCGCGGCCGCTCGATGTATTTCTCGATGTAGATGCCGGGATTGCCGAAGGCGGCCTGGGCCTCGGCCGAGGCCTGCTGCCAGGCGGTCGCCAGTGACAGGTCGTTGGCCGCCACACGCATGCCCTTGCCGCCGCCGCCGGCCGTGGCCTTGAGCAGCACCGGGAAGCCGATCTCTCGGGCGATCTTAACCGCCTCCTGCTCGCTCGTGAGCAGCCCCTCGCTGCCGGGCACGGTCGGCACGCCGGCATCGCGGGCCAGCGCCCGGGCGGAGTTCTTGTCGCCCAGCCGCTGCATCGCCTCCGGCGCCGGGCCGATGAAGCCGATGTCGCACGAGCGGCAGACCTCGGCGAAGTGCGAGTTCTCCGACAGGAACCCGTAGCCGGGGTGGATCGCCTGCACGTTGCCGATCTCGGCGGCGCTGATCACGCGGTCGATCCGCAGGTAGCTGTCGGCCGCCTTGGCCGGGCCGACGCAGATCGCCTCGTCGGCGAGTTCGAGGTAGGGGGCGTCACGGTCGGCCTCGCTGTAGATCGCGACGGTCTCGACACCGAGTTCGCGGCAGGCACGGATCACCCGGAGGGCGATCTCGCCACGGTTGGCTATCAGGATCCGCTTGAACATGGGGGAGCTGCCTGGGGGATTCCGGTCGTGGTTCCGGTCTGGGGCCCGGCCTCCGCACCGCGCCCGGAAACGCGAGCCGGGCCGGGGGGGGCGGGCCGGGCGAGGCTCAGGCGTCGGGCTCGACCTTGATGAGCGGCTGGCCGAACTCGACGGGGGCACCGTTCTCGACGAGGATCGCTACGACCTGCCCGGAGACGCCCGCGGGGATCTCGTTGAAGACTTTCATGGCCTCGATGATGCAGACGGTCTTCTCGGGTCCGATCCGGTCGCCCACCTTGACGAACGCCGGGGAATCGGGGCCCGAGGCCTTGTAGAAGGTGCCGACCATCGGGCTTTTGATCACGAGCATCCGGGAATCAGCGGCGGCGGCCGGAGCGGCCGCGGCGGGGGACGCCGGAGCGGCCGCCGGCGGGGCTGGGGCAGCCTGGACCGGTCCGGTGTAGGCGACCACCTCGCCCCCGCGGCGGATCTTGACCCGGTGGTCGGCCTGCCGCAGGTCGAGCTCCGACAGATCGTGTTCCTTCATCAGCTCGATGAGCTGGCGGACCTTCTTGACGTCGAAGAT
>CAXNGP010000322.1:0-3498 GCA_964201845.1 Pirellulales bacterium | reverse complement strand
GGGTCGCTAATCGTGGCCGACTGGTACGACCCTGGCGTGGGCGGCCACGGCATGGGCGACGTGGAGAAGGGCCGGATCTACCGGATCGCGCCGCCGGGATCGAAATGGAGCGTGCCGAAGCATGACTTCGCGTCGGTAGCCGGCTGCGTGGCGGCGCTTGCCAGCCCGAACCTTTCTGTCCGGGCGACGGCGCTCGAGCGGCTGGCTCGTGAGCCCGACGCCGCGGCCACGGCCCTCGACCAGGCCTTCGCCAAGGCGACCGACCCGCGGCACAAGGCCCGCCTCGCCTGGGCGGCCGGGATGCTGCCCGGCCGGGCCGAGGCCTGGATCGCCAGGCTCGCGGGCGACGCCGACGAGAATCTGCGGATCGTGGCGCTGCGGCTCTGCCGCCGGGTGGAGGGCGACGTCCTCGGCCTGGTCGAGAAGTTGACCGCCGACCCGTCGGCCGCCGTCCGCCGCGAGGCGGCGATCGCGCTCAGGGGTGTCGCGGGCGAACGGGCCGACCGGGCCTGGGCCGCGCTCGCCACCCGGCACACGGCCGGCGATCGTTGGGAACTCGAGGCCCTCGGGATCGGCGCCGACGGCGCGGCGGGCCTCACCGGCCCGAGCCAGTGGGACGCACGGCTGGCCGCGTGGCTCGCGACGGCGGGATCCGGTTGGAAGTCACCGGCCGGCCGCGAGCTCGTGTGGCGCAGCCGGGCGGCCGCCACGCCCAAGCTGCTCTGCGAGATCATCGGCGAGCGATCGACCACGACGAATGAGTCGCTCGCCTGCCTGCGGGCGCTCGACTTCCAGGACAAAGCCGCCGTGGCGGCGGCCGTCCGCGACCTCCTGGCCCGCGTGACGTTCGACGAGGAGCGGGCCGCCGTCGTGCTGCCGGAGCTCGTGCTCAGGCTCGACGCCGACGCCGTCAAAGACCCTGCCGTCGCGAAGCAAGTCTCGGCAGCGGCGGCCCGCGTGGCCGGCACGCCCGCGTTCATCGACCTGGCCCGCCGATTTCGGCTCGAGGACCAGACCGCAGCGCTCGTGACACTCGCGGCCACGACCGGCACCGACGACGCCCTGGCCGCCAATGCGGCGGCTGCCGCGGTCGAACTCGGTGGGGTCGAGGCCGTGACGGCGACGATCACCGGCGCCGACGAGCCGGCTGCACGGCTGCTCGAGGTGCTGGGCATCCGGGGTGACAAGCCGGCCGTCGCGCTGCTCGAGGCCACGATCCGCGACCAAGCCGCACCGCCCCAGCGGCGGTCGGCCGCCGTCCGCGGCCTGACCCGCAGCAAGCACGGCGCCGAGCGCGTGGTGGCGCTGGCGAAGGCCGGCGAGCTCTTCGGGCCTCTCGTGCAGGCGGCGGCCGCCGCGATCTCGGCCTGCCCCTGGGGCGACGTGCGAACCTCCGCGGCCGAGGTGCTGCCCCTGCCGAAGGCCCGTGGCGGATCGAGCCTTCCGCCCGTGGCCGACCTCGTGAAGCGCAAGGGCGACGCGACCGCCGGCCGGGCGGTGTTCGCCGGCACGGGTACGTGTGCCAAGTGCCACGTGGTCAACGGCGAAGGTAAGGCGGTGGGACCCGAACTCTCCGGCATCGGCGCCAAGCTCTCGCCGCAGGCGTTCTACGAATCGATCCTCGCCCCGTCGGCCGCGATCAGTCACAACTACGAGACCTGGACGGCGATCACCGAGGACGGCCGCTCGTTCTCGGGCCTCCTGATCTCGAAGACCGACGACGGCGTCGTGATCCGCGGGGCCGATGGCGTGGACGTGTCGCTCGCCATGGGCGACGTCGAGGAGTTGGTGCGCCAGCCCGTCTCGCTGATGCCGGCCGACCTGGCGGCGGTGCTCAGTGAGCAGGAACTCGTCGACCTGGTCGCCTGGCTCGGCACGCTCAAGCCGCGCTGAGGTTGGAAGGGGGGGTACGGCCGCGGGCGGGAACGGACTGGCAGGAGGGCTGGCAACCGGCGGCTCATTCTGCTGGAATCTGGGTTCCCGTTCACCAGAAAGCGAGTCCGCCATGCCGCCGCCGCCGGGCACCCTGCCCCACATCGATCCGCCCGTGCTCTCCGAAGACGACGGTGTGCCCTGGATCAGCGAGGTGCGGCGGGCGGTCCGCGACGCCGACACCGATTTCTTCCGGGTCTCCCCCTGGCGGTATTGGCTCGACTTCCTGGTCAGCATCACCGCGGCCTACCTGGCCGCCGGGGTCTACTTGTCCGCCCCCATGGGATCGTGGCCGCAGCTGATCGCCTTTCCGATCGCCGCCTTCTGGCTCTATCGGATGGGCTCCCTGATCCACGAGGTCTGCCACCTCGGGGCCCATGAGATGCCCGTCTTCAAGGCGGCCTGGAACCTGCTCGGCGGCGTGATGACCCTCACCCCCAGCCCGTTCTTCACCCGCCACCATCGCGACCACCACAGCCAGCGGCTCTACGGCACGCCCGAGGATCCGGAATACGTCGCCAACGTGATGGAGGGAGGCAACCTCGCGAGCATCGCGGGCTACGTGGTCCACGTCCTGGCCTTTCCGGGGCTGGTATTCCTGCGATTTCTGCTGGTGCCGCTGACATTCGTGCATCCGGCCGTTCGCGAGTGGACCCTCCGCAAGGCCTCGTCGCTGACGCTGAACCGGCGCTACGAGCGAAAGCTGACGCCGGCCGACCGGCGGGCGATCTTCGCCGTCGAGATCCCCTGCTTCCTGCGGGCGGCGCTGATCCCGGCGCTCGTGGTCGCCGGCCTGAACCCCTGGAGCAGGATCCCGCTGCTCTACGCGCTGGCGGTGGCGACGGTGCTGCTCAACCAACTGCGGCAGCTCGCCGACCACCACTTCGAGGGTGACGGCAGCCGGGTCGACATCGAGGCCCACATTCTCGACTCCTGCAACTTCACCACCAACGATCCGCTGACGCTGCTCTTGTTTCCGTTCTCGATCCGCTACCACGCCCTGCATCACCTGTTCCCGTCGATGCCCTATCACAACCTGAAGCGGGCCCACGAGCACCTGGCCGACGTCCTGCCGGCCGATTCTCCCTACCACTCCCTCTCCCGACCGGGTTGGTGGAGCGTTGCCCGCCGCACGATCCTCGGGGCGGTCTGAACGTCGGGGCGCCGGGGCGAGGGGCCGTCGGTACCGAAAGTCCGGAAAAAAAGGCCCGCCCAAGGCCCGTTATTTGACCCGCCGAAGATGGCGGGTTAGGCAAGAGGCGTAGAGTTTGCGCTTCCAACGCCCGCGGCCGGACCATTCGTGAACATTCGTCGCTCCCCCCGTCCGCTCGCATCCCGCCGGCGACGCCCGTGCCGCCCAACCGCCCCGCGCCCGGAGTGGCTTGAAGCCAGGCAGCTCCTCGCTGCTGACCCCGGCCTGACGCTGCGGTCGGAACTGGCGGCCACCGAAATCAATGCCTTGGGCAATGCCTCCGACGCGGCCGTCGTCGGCGAACTGGTGACGCACACGCTCACGCTCGGGCTGCCGGGCGGCACGCTCCGCGACTCGGTCCTCCACGAGGCCTT
>CAXNGP010000321.1:0-3504 GCA_964201845.1 Pirellulales bacterium | reverse complement strand
GACTCGAGCCCCACGAGCCCCTCTCGGGCCCGCAGCGAAAACTTGAAGGCCCGGTTGTTGACGGTTCGCAGTTCGACCCGGCAACTGCTGCCGCCTGCCGAGGCCACGCCCTCGCCGCAGCCGGTCATGCTCGTGGGCATGGTCACTTGGCCGCGGGCGCGGCGGGCTCAGCGGGTTGGGTCGCCGGTTCGGCCGGCTTGGCTTCAGCGGCGACCGGCTTGGCTTCGGGCTCCGCAGGCTTGCTTGCCGGTTCGGCCGGCTTGGCTTCGGCCGCGGCTGGCTTCGCCTCGGCGTCGGCGGGCTTGGCGGCGGCGGCATCGGCCGGCTTCTTCTCACCGTCGGCCGCCTTCTTCTCGCCGTCGGCCGCCTTGGTTTCGGGCTCGGCGGGCTCCATCTCGGTCTCGGCCGCCCCATCCGCCGGCGCGGTCGCCGCGGCGCCGCCGAGCGTCGGGGCCAGACGGGTCTGCGAGGTGCCGAGCACGTTGATCGCCAGGATGCAGAGCAGGATCCAGATCGCCGCGACCACGACCGTGATCCGCGTGAACAGGTCGCCCGCCTTGGTGCCGAAGGCGCTTTGACCGCCCGCCCCGCCGAACGCGCCCGCCAGGCCGCCCCCTCTGCCCCGCTGGATCAGCACCAGCGCGATCAGAAACAGCGCCATGAAGACGAGCATGAAACCAAGCGTGAAGCGGACGAACATGGTCATGAGAACGGAGGCTCCGGTGAACACCGCCGGGGATGGCTCCCGACGGGCCGAAAGCATAGTCGCTCACCCGGGCTGCGGGGAACCCGGGCCACTTCCGCCGCGGGCTCAGGCCCTGCCGGCCGCGAACGCCCTGGCGATCCCCAGGAAGTCGTCGGCCTTGAGGCTCGCGCCCCCGACGAGCGCCCCGTCGATGTCGGGGCAGGCGGCCAACTCCGCCGCGTTGTCGGGCTTCACGCTGCCGCCGTACTGGATCCGCACCTTCGCCGCGGTGGCGGCCGACGACAGCCCGGCGAGCAGCCGGCGGATCGTGGCGTGCACCTCCTGGGCCTGCTCCGGCGTGGCCACCTTGCCGGTGCCGATCGCCCACACGGGCTCGTAGGCCACGACCGTCTTCTCCAGGCTGGCCGCGTCGAGGCCGGCGAGGGAACCGTTGACCTGCGTCGTCACCACGGCCTCGGTGCGGCCGGCCTCCCGCTCGGCGAGCGTCTCGCCGACACACACGATCGGTACAAGGCCCGCCGCCAGCGCCGCCTTCGTCTTGGCGTTGACGGCCGCGTCGGTCTCGCCGAAGAGCGTCCGCCGCTCGGAGTGACCGAGGATGACGTAGCGGCAGCCCAGATCGACCAGCATCTGCGGGGCCACCTCGCCGGTAAAGGCGCCGCTCTCCTTGTCGGAGGCGTTTTGACCGCCGACGCCCACGTCGCCCCCGGCCTTGGCCGTGGCCTCCGCCACCGTCACCACATAGACGGCCGGCGGGCAGAGGACGAGGTCGACGCCCGCCGCCTCGCCGCGGCGGCTCGAGACGGCCGTCGCAAGCGCGACGCCACGCGAGCGATCGAGGTTCATCTTCCAGTTGCCGGCGACGATCGGGGTGCGGTGAGCGGCCATACGTTTCTCCTCGGGTGAGGCGGCATCGTAGCCGGAACGCCGTGGCTTCGCACCTGTCGCCCCGACGCCCGCAGCGCGGGGGCAAGGCATCCCCCCGCTGGCGCCGGGGGCATTTATGGCGTCGGCGCCGCCGCTCCCCCGCCGCCCGCCAAGGCCTCGGGCTCGGTCAGCACGAACCGGTGGCCGTGGTCACTCGTCACGATCACGGCCGCGTCGGCCCAGGCGTCGTGCCGCTCGATCCAGACGACCACCGCCCGGAACGCCGCGTCGCCGCTCTGCACGGCGCCGATCGCCGTGTCGAGATTGTTGGCATGCGAGGCCCAGTCGACGTCGCCCGCCTCCACCATCAGCCAGAACCGCTCCCGGCGGCCGAGCACCTCGAGAGCGGCCGTTGTCATGTCGGCGAGCGTGGGATTCTCCGCGACGTCAGCTTTCGTGTAGCGGATCTGCGACCCGTATTTCTTCCGCAGCCGGTCTTCATCCGGGCCGGGCCCCTCGGGGTTGCAGTTGCTGGGCGCGAAGTCGCCGTCAGCCGTGCGAAATGGAAGGTTGCCCTGGGCCGTGCCGAAGAATCCGAACAACCGCAGCCCACCGGTGGCGGCATCACGGGCCGCCTCGGCCAACACCTCCGCGCCCTCCCGGCCGGCCGTGCGGGTGGCCACGCGATACCGCCCACCCTTCGCGGCATCGATCGCCGCCAGCGTCGAGCCGGCGACATACTTGTTGCCCGGCTCGTAGTTGCGGCCCTGCTGGGAGAAGTCGTCGGCGGCCTCCACGCCGTATCCCGCCCCGATCACCACGTCGAGGCCCGCCAGCGGCGTCGGATGGGCCACGGAGGGTTCCCCGAGCATGTCGCGGGAGATGTCTTGATAGTCGTCGCGGGAGACGTTGTTGGCGTAGGCACAGGCGGGCGTGGCGTGCGGGATCGGCACGCTCGAAATCGCCCCCGTCGCGAAGCCGCGGGTCTGCAACAGCCGGGCCAGTGGCTCCAGCGGCTCGCCGTCGGGCTCCACATTGATCGCGTCGTTGTAGGTCTTGCGGCCCGTGCAGAGCGAGGTGGCCGAGGCGGCGGAATCCGTGACGGCGTGAGGCCGGTCGCGGTCGCGGCCGATCAGGTAGGTGGGGTTGGCCCGCGCATCCCAGGCCGTGGTGCCGCCGCGGGAGGCGTCGTAGCCACCGGAAGTCTTGCCGCCCGGATTTTTCACCGCTTGGGCGTCGACGTCGGTCTTCGTGCCGTCGTTGGCCGGGCTGGTGATGCAGAGGCCGAAGTCGGTCGGGCAGCCGCGGTAGTCCTGGAACGCGAAGCCCGTGCCCCGGCCCTCGGAATAGGCGACGCGACCGGTGGTGGCGATCGCGGCCGCCCGCGTCATCGTCCAATCCATCCCGTCGAATACCACGAGCACGATGTATTTCTTGCCGGCCTCGGCCGCCGCCAGCTGCAGCCGATAGACATCCGTCTGGTCGAAGTAGTCGGCGGTCGGATTGAGCGTGTCATCGGGGAGGCGACCGTAGAGTTGCGTGAGCCGCGCCTCGTCTCGGTAGACGCTGTTGGGCCCGGCCACGGCGTCGAGGCCGATCCCGAACGCATACACCGGGATCAGCCGGTTCGAGTGATTCGACCACGAGACGTAGCGGCCCGGCTGGTCGCCCCAGTGGCCCCACGTCGCTTCGCCTGAGACCTCGGCCTCGCACTGAAGCAGCCGCACGGGATCGGCGGCGGCGCGCGCGGGCGCGACGGCTGTGGCCGGCTGGGCCGCGGCAGGCTTCCACGAGCCCGCGCCGCTCACGGCCAGACAGATCACGACAGGGAATGACGCGCGGATGGTTGATGAGACATTCATGGCCGCATGATACTGGTGACTTCGCGGATGCGCGGCCGCGGGCTTCGGCCACGCCGTCGCAGCCCCGGC
>CAXNGP010000320.1:0-3506 GCA_964201845.1 Pirellulales bacterium | reverse complement strand
AGACTCCGTTCCGATGCCTCGCGGCCCGCTCCGCCTCTCCGCCAGAGGCCGAGCACCGCGATCCTTGACTTCCTCGCTGTTTATCCGGCCCGAGGGCTTTCGTCTACCGGTCCGGCCCGCGCCGCGGCTGGGGGCGGGTTTCGTCCGGTCCGCCATCCTCGTCGGGGGGCCGCACCGGCCGCATCGGCCCGGCCCAGGCGTCGTAGATCACCAGCAGGTTGAGCAGGCCGGCGAGCATCGTGTAGAGGGTGCCGATGTCGAAGAACCGCCCCAGCCGTCGGTGCCACAGCGACAACTGCCCGCCGGAGTGCCGCGGTTCGTATCGCATCCCGACCCCCGGCTGACGGCGAAAGTCCTCCGCGGCGACATCGGGGTCGGTTGCCACGACGCGCTGCGCGAAAGCCTCCGACACCTCCTGCCCGCGGGCCAAGGGGGGCACGAACCAGGAACTGTTGGCCACCGGCTGCCGCGCCGAACCGCGCACGGCGGAGGACTGGATCAGGGCGGGAACCGCGGCGGCCCCGATCCCGGCCTGGCCGAGAAAGGCCCAGCGCGTCTCGCCGCGCCGCCACGACGCGTAGACCACGTTGCCACCGCCGATCCACATCCCGGAGAGGAAGGTGCCCAGGAGCGTGACCAGAAAGATCACTCCCTTGAAGGTGCGGCCCTGATAGAGCTGGCCGAGGCCCGGGATCAGCCACGACAACGCGGCGGCCAGGCCCGGATTCCGCAGATCGATCGCGGTGCCATCGTCGGGCGAGATGGCGACTCGCCGGACGGCGGGCGGCGACGGCGGGCGAGCCACGACGGAACCCTCGAGAACGCGGAGCGATGGCAGTGGAGTGTATGTCGCCGGGCGGCGACCTGAAATGGCGCCGCTTTCGCCGCCGCGGCTGTTTCGTGGGGTCCGCCGGGCGTGATAGGCTCCGGTCCCCCGCGGGGTCGAATCCCCGCGGTTTCACGCCTTCCCGAGAATCCTCTGATGCGGTGCTGCCGAAGACTCTGGCTGTCGCTCCTCGTTTCCGCCGCGGTCGGCGCGGGCTGCTCGAAGCCGGCGCGGCGCGGCCCTGGCTCGATGGGCAATCGCCCCAAGGGTCCGCAGGGCTTCGGCAACATGATGGCCAAGGAATGGACCAAGGACCTCGGCGACAAGTCGCCGGAGAAGCGTCTCCGGGCGGCCAACGAACTGGCCAACATGGGGAAGGCGGCCACTTCGGCGCTGCCGGCGCTCGAGCGCGCGACCAAAGACAAGGATCCGAAGGTCAGCGCTGCGGCCAAGCAGGCGATCGCGGTGATCCGCAAGTAACCGATCGAAAAGTAACCGATCGAAAAGTGAGCGATCGAAGCAGGTGACCTGGGTCGGGGTCGCCCCTCGCGCATGCGGTCATCAGGACTCGCGATCGCGCGGATTTCACGCGGAAGCGGACGGTCCGGGGCCGGTGGGCCTCAGCCCCAGAGTCGGCGGACGGCCCGGAAGCGCGGCTCGCCTCGTGAGGCATCGTCGGCCTCATCCTGGGGAACGGCCGGCTGCGGTTCCGCCGGCATGAGTTCCCGCCACACCTCCTCGATCGTGGCCGCCTCGACCGACGCCAGGCCCTCGGCGTCGGCGGCCGCCAGCGACAACTGCGCGAGCCGCCGGATCACCTCGGGCACTCCGGCCGCGAACCGCCGGATCGTCGCCGTGGCCGCGGTCGAGAAGAGCTCGGCCGGCCGACCGGCCCGCTCAAGACCGGCCGCGACATAGTCGGCCACGTCCGCGTCGCTCCAGGCAGGCAGGTCGATCCGCACGGCCGCCCGCTGGCGGATCGTGTCGGGCACCCGGGCGAGCCCCGCGGGCGCGGCCGTGGCCACGACCACGGTGGTGCCGAACCGCGGCTCGGCGGCCGCCACCAGCCGCGCCAGCCCCTCGCGGGCGTCGGCCGGGCCGCGGTCGATGTCGTCACAGATCAGGACGGTCGCGCGGCCGAGGAGCGTGTTCTCCCGCAGCCGGTTCTCGAGCTTGAGCCAGGGCCGGACAGGCTCCGCGCGGCTGGCGGGATCGAGTGGCAGGCGGTCGAGCAGGAGATCGATCCACTCGCCGTCCGGCAGCCCGGCCAGCGAGAGCACCGCGACCTCGGCCCCGAGCCCGCCAAGCCGCCGGGCCGCGGCGACCGCCAGATGGCTCTTTCCCATGCCCGCCTCGGCGAGCACGAGGCCGCACCGCTGCCGCTCGCCGACGAGCCATTCCAGGCGGGCCAGCGCCTCGTCGTGCGCGGCGGCCGCGTGGAACGTGGCCGGCTCGAGCACGCCGGAGAACGGTGCCGGGGCGGAAGCGTCACGATCGCGTACCATGCGGCGGAGTGTAGCGGCGGGACGGTCGTGGGTCAGGACGAAAAGACCCGCGGTTTTCCGGCATGTGCCGACCTGACCCGGCCGCCGAGCCGCGAGGTTGCCCGATGAGTGAACGGTTTTTTCTCGCCACGCCGCCGGCCGGAAGCAAGGCCGTGCTCACCGGCGACGAGGCGCGGCATCTGGCCCGCGTGTTGCGGGCCGCGGTCGGCGACGAGGTCACGCTCTTCGACGGCCGCGGACACTCGTGGCCGGCGCGGGTGGCGGTGCTCGGCCGCGACACCGTGGAGCTCGAGACGGGTGCGGCCCGCGTCGAGCCGGCCGGCGACACCGCGCTCACGCTGGCGGTGGCGCTGCCCAAGGGGGAGCGGCAGAAGTGGCTCGTCGAGAAGCTCACCGAACTGGGCGTGGCGAGGCTCGTGCCGCTGGTCACCGAGCGGGGCGTGGCGGAGGCGACGAGCGCCGCGCTCGCCAGGCTCGAGCGGGGCGTGATCGAGGCCTCGAAACAGTGCGGCCGCGACACGCTGATGGCGATCGGCGAGCCGGCGAGTGTGGCCGCGCTCGTGGCGGGCAAGTCGGCCGGCGTCATCGGCCTCGTCACCGATCCCGCCGGCCACCCGCTCGACACCTCGGGCTGGTCCGAGCGGGCGGAGGTGCTGGGCCTCGTCGGCCCCGAAGGCGGTTTTTCCCCGGGCGAACTTGCAGCCACCGACGCGGCCGGCTGGCCGCGGGTGGCGCTGGCGGCCCATGTGCTCAGGGTCGAGACCGCCGCGGTGGCGCTCGCCGCGCGGCTGGCGGGCTGAGCAGGATCAGCGCCTGAGCCGGCGCAGGCCGAGCCACCCCAGGCCGGCAGCCGCGAGGATCGCGACCGTGGCCGGCTCGGGCACTGGGGCGACGAGGCGATCGACACCCGTGTTGTAGGTCTGGGAGTCGGCGATCCCCCAGTTGAGCACGACGAGGAAAGGATCGCTCGGCGCCGCCGCGAAGGCGGTCGGGTTCGTGCTCTCGAGCCGCGCCCAGAGGCCGTAGAGACCGCTGGCGTCGGGATCGAGAATGTCCCAGACCACGTGATGGTGCGACGTGAAGGCGTCGATGAACAGCGGGTTGGTGCCGCTCACGCCGGTGGGATTCTGGCCGCTGGCGGCGGCGACCTCGGCCGTGCCGCCGGCGCCGAGGAT
>CAXNGP010000319.1:0-3506 GCA_964201845.1 Pirellulales bacterium | reverse complement strand
GACCACCTCGATGTCATAGGCGCGACCGAAGTAGCGAAAGGCATCATGGGCCGTGACCAGCACGCGGCGATCCTCGGGGACCGCGGCGATCCGCTGCCGGAGGGTGGCGTCGAGTTCGCGGAGCCGGGACGCATAGGCCTCGGCGGCGTTCCCGTAGGCGACCGCGGCGTCGGGGTCGATGCTGGCGAGCGCGGCGGCCACGGGCCCGGCCGTCTGGCTCCAGAGAGCCGCGTCGAACCAAACGTGCGGGTCCGGCAGGCCGCCGTCGGCCTCCAGCAGCCGATCCGGAGGGAGCCGATCGGCGACGGCGACGAACGGCACCCGGTCGGCCAGCTTCTCCAGCAGCGCCGCCAGCCGGCCCTCGAGATGCAACCCGGAGGCCACCACGAGGTCTGCCCGCAGGAGCCGTTCGGCGTCGCGGGGGGTGGCCTTGTAGGAATGGGGGTCGATGCCCGGCGGCATCAGGCACTCGACGATGACCCGCTCGCCTCCCACCTGCCGCACGAGATCCGCGACCATGGTCGTGGTCGCCACCACCCGCGGCCGGCCGTCGCCGCGGAGCCCGCCGGCATCCGGCGGACCGCAGCCGGCCAGAGCCGCCCAGCCGAGGGCGATGGCCCCCCGGATCAGGCATCCCGACCCGGGGATTTTTGGAGGTTCAAAAAACATTTTTTGGGCCATCAAAAACATGCTCTAGCGTACTCCGTTCGACGCAGCCCGCACAATCTGACCGCTCCACGGCCCCGGAGGGCCCGGCCGCGGCAATCCACCGGCGCGTTGACCATTTCGGAGGGCATCCTTAAGGTCAGGGCTTCGGAAGGTCAGGGCTTCAGGACTCGACGGCGTCGGCTCGCGGCGTGTCGGGCTCTGGGTCGTCGCCAGGTTCGAGCCGAAAGCGGGGTTCCCGTGTCGACCACGTATTTCAAGCGGTTTCGGATGGAGGCCGACCTCGGGACGGCCCGAACCGTTCCCGCCCTGCCCCCTGGCTACCGGTTCGTGCCCTGGAACGAGGCCGTCATCGACGTCCACGCCCGCACGAAGTTTCGCGCCTTCCGCGACGAGCTCGACGCGATCGTGTTTCCCTGCCTCGGCAGCCTCGATGGCTGTCGCCGGCTGATGCGGGAAATCCGCGGCAAGTCGGGGTTTCTGCCGGCCGCCACCTGGCTGATCGCCCTGGGCAGCTCCCCCGAGTCGCTGCAGTGGTGCGGCACGATCCAGGGCGTGGCGGAGCGCGGGGGCGTGGGCATGATCCAGAACGTGGGGATCGTGCCGGGGCACCGCGGCCTCGGCCTCGGCCGCTGCCTGGTGGAACGGGCCGTGGCGGGCTTTCGGATGCATGGTCTCGACCGGGCCTCGCTCGAGGTCACGGTCGACAACGCCCGGGCGATGCGTCTCTACCAGCGGCTGGGTTTCCGGCGGACGCGAACCGTGTACAAAGTGGTCGACCCGGCCGCGGTCGAGCCGGCGCTCGAGGCCGTCGGGGCGGCGGAGTAGTCCGGTCGCCCGCGCGTGGTAGGGCCGGCGAGCGAGGCCGGGCTCGATCCCGGGCGTCACCGGCCCCACAGGCGGCACCTTGAAGCAGCAGATTTTCTCGGCGACGCTCGAGAACGGCATCACCCTCCTCGGAGAGTCGATGCCCGGCGTGGAATCGGCCGCGGTGGCGTTTCATGTCCCTGCGGGAGGCCTGCACGACCCCGCCGGCCGCTGCGGCCTGGCGACGCTCGCCGGCGAGCTCTGCCTGCGTGGCGCGGGGGAGCGCACGAGCCGCGAGGTCATCGAGACCCTCGAGGGCGCCGGCGCGACCTGGGGGCACACCGTCTCCGCGACCCACACGAGCTACTTCGGCGCGATGGTGGCCCGCCAGCTGCCGTCCGTGCTGCCGGTCTACGTCGACATCATGCGTCGCCCCCGTCTGCCACCGGCCGAGTTCGCCGCGGCTCGTGACATGGTGCTGCAGAACCTGGCGGGGCTCGAGGACGACCCGGGCCATCGCGCGATGGCCATGCTGCGGCGACTGCACCTGCCGAGCCCGTGGGGCATGCCGACCGAAGGCATCTCGGCCGAGGTGGAGGCGGCCACGCTCGCCGACGTCGAGGCGTTCTTGGCGGTCCGCAGTCAGCCGACCGGCCTGATCGTGGCCGTGGCCGGCCGGATCGACTGGAACGCGTTCGTCGATCGCGTGACCGCCCTGATGGGTGACTGGCGGGGCGAGCCCGGGCCGTCGGTCGTTCCCGGCCCCCGCGGGCCCCACGTCGGCCACGTGCCCCATGAATCCCAGCAGACCCACATCGCCCTGGGCTGGTCGGTGCCGCCCGCCCGCGACGACGACTCGGCGATCTGCAAGGCCGTGCTCACGATCCTCGGCGGCGGCACCAGCTCGCGGCTGTTCACGGAGGTCCGGGAGAAACGCGGCCTCTGCTACGGCGTGTCGGCCGGCTACTCCAGCCAGCGCGACTTCGCCACGGCCGTCTGCCACGCCGGCACCACGGCCGCCCGGGCCCAGGAAACGCTCGACGTGATGCTCGCCGAGATCGAGCGGCTCCCCGGCTCGATCGATGCCGACGAGCTCGAGCGGGTCAAGGCGAAGGTGACCAGCGGGCTCGTGATGCAGCAGGAATCGACCGCCTCCCGGGCTGGGGCCCTTGCCAGCCAGTGGTACCACCTCGGCCGGGTCCGGTCGATCGAGGAGGAACTCGCCCGCTACGACCGGCTCGACGTGCCGCTGCTCGAAGACTGGCTGGCCTCCCGCCCGCCGCGTGATCTGTCGGTCGTCTCGCTCGGCCCCGAGCCCCTGGAGATTCCCGGTGCCGTTCCTGCATGAGCGACTGCCCAACGGGCTCGACGTGGTGGCCGAGACGACCGAAGCCGCCGTCTCGACGAGCGTCGGTTTCTTCGTGGCCACCGGCGCCCGCGACGAGGCGCCGGGCATCGAGGGCGTGAGCCACTTCCTCGAGCACATGGCATTCAAGGGGCCGGCGGGCCTGTCGGCTGAGGAGATCAACCGCCGGTTCGACCGGCTCGGGGCGGCGGTCAACGCCTTCACGAGCGAGGAAGACACCGTCTACCACGCGGCGGTGTTGCCGAAGTATCAACATGCCGCCGTCGAACTGCTCGCCGGCCTCCTGCGACCCGAGCTCCGGGCGGCCGATTTCGCCACCGAGAAGCAGGTGATCCTCGAGGAGATCCGGATGTACGACGATCAGCCGCCGTTCGGGGCCGACGATCGCTGCCGGGCCGCCTTCTTCGGATCGCATCCGCTGGCGGCGAGCGTGCTGGGCACGGTCGAGTCGGTCGGCGGACTCGAGGCCGACGCGATGCGGGACTATCACCGGCGGCGCTACGCCCCCGACCGGATCGTGCTGGCCGCCAGCGGCGCGGTCGATTTTCCCGCGCTCGTCGAGCAGGCCAAGCGGCTGTGCGGGCCGTGGGAGCCGGCCGCGGCCGGCGAACGGGCCGTGCCCGGCAGGCCGCGGGCGGCGGCCAGGCCGGGTGTGGAGCGGATCGTG
>CAXNGP010000318.1:0-3527 GCA_964201845.1 Pirellulales bacterium | reverse complement strand
GGCCCGCCGCGCGGACGGCCGCGGCCAGCGCGTCGGGATCGCGGACGGCCGCGACCGCACCGGGCTGGCAGCCCGCGAGCGGCCGCGCGCCGCTGATGGCCTCGATCACGTGGGGATGGTTCTCGACGGCGCCGCAATAGAGCCATGGGCCCGGTGGAAACCGCGACACGGTGGCCGGGAGGGCATCGGGATACGGCCGCGCCCGCTCCGCCATCTGGGCGACCGCCCGCAGGTCGAGGTCCGCGAACAGGTCGGCCGCATGGACGAGCCACCCGGCCCGAGTCGCCGACTCGGCCATGGCCCGGGCGCTGGCTCCCGCAACGACCAGCACGCGGGCATGTGGATCGGATGTGATCATGCAGGTTCCGCCGCGGCTGGGGCCGACCGGCCGCGGGTTGTTGGCCCCGGCCAAGATGGTATTCTGACGCCCCGGTTCGTGGAATCAGTCGTTGCAATCACAGTCATCGCGAGGAAAGCACACATGTCGATGTTCATCGGTGAGGCTCTGGTCGGTGAGGGGAACGAAATCGCGCACATCGACCTCCTGATCGGCACGAAGGATGGCCCGGTCGGTGTCGCCTTCGCCAACGCCCTGGCTCGGCAGAGCGAAGGCCATTCGAACCTGCTGGCCGTGCTCGCGCCCAACGTCGCTGTGAAGCCGTCCACCGTGATGATCACGAAGGTGACCATCAAGGGTGCCAAGCAGGCCGTGCAGATGTTCGGCCCCGCCCAGGCCGCCGTCGCCAAGGCCGTGGCCGACAGCGTGGCCGCCGGCGTGATCCCGAAGAGCGACGCCGAGAACCTCGTGATCGTGTGCGGCGTGTTCATCCACTGGGAAGCCAAGGACGACAAGAAGATCTACGAGTTCAACTATCAGGCCACGATGGACGCCATCGCCAACGCGATGAAGGGCAAGCCGACCGCCGACGAGATGGTCGCCGCGAAGGACAAGGCCGCGCATCCGTTCCGGGGCTTTTAGTTTGAACGGCGGCGGGGCCATCCATGGCCCCCGCCGCCTCGGGCCGGCGGAGGGCAAGCCAAGGTTGCCCGCGTCGGCCTCGGCCGCCCTCCAGGCGGCCAGTCGTCGAGAGTGAGCCGTGCCGAAGCGAGTCCTGATCCAGCTCGATTGCGATCCGCAGCCGAGCACCTTCGATGCGATCGTGGCGGTCGATGCCGGCGCCGATGTGCTCCTGCGTCATGGCGGCGTCACACCCGATGCCGCGGTGCCGCTGGTCCACGGCGGGATGTTTACCCGCGGCGGCGGCGACCTCGCCAGCACGGCGATATTCATCGGCGGCTCTGACGTGGCGGCTGCCGAAGCGGTGGCGCGACGGGTCGCCAAGACCTTTTTCGGGCCGGTGCGGGTGGGGGTGCTCATGGATCCATCCGGCGCCAACACCACTGCGGCCGCAGCCGTCGTCGCCGCCCTGCGTCACCTCGCCTGCGGGGGGCAGCCAGCCCGGGCCGTGGTGCTCGGGGGCACGGGGCCGGTCGGGCAGCGGGTGGGGCGGTTACTGGCTCGCAAGGGTGTGCGGGTGACGCTCGGCTCCCGCTCGCTCGAGCGGGCCGAGGCCGCGGCCCATGCGATCGCCGAGCAGGTGCCCGGGGCCCAGGTCCACGGCATCGCCGCGCCCGGCGGCGTCGCGCCGGGTTCGCCGCTGGCCGGGGTGCTTGCCGCGGCTGACCTCGTGGTGGCCGCGGGGGCGGCGGGGGCGGTGCTGCTCGATGCGGCCGGTCGCGAAGCGGCCGCGTCGGCCCAAGTGCTCATCGACCTCAACGCCGTGCCTCCGGCAGGCATCCACGGCGTCGTCGCCGGTGACAAGGGCCGGGTCGAGGGCCACCAAGTTGTCTACGGTGCCCTCGGCGTCGGTGGCACCAAGATGAAGATCCACCGGGCGGCCATCGAGCGGATCTTCGCTCAGCCCGATGCGTTTCTCGACGCTGAAGAACTGCTCGCGATCGGTGAGGCGATCGGCTGACTGGAGACGGGACGGCGGCGGCGGCCGCCGCCGCCCACGCCCAGCAGGATCACGACCGCCAGCAGGATCGAGACGCCAACCACGATCATCAGCACGTTCCGCCGGAAGCGCCGGGCCTGCCGTTCCTCGGGCGTGAGCCGCCGGATTTCGATCACGGTGGTGCCGTGGCGGATCGTCCGAACCGGTTCGGAGAACGCGAGCTCCGATGCCTTGGGGTCGAGTGGGGTGCCGCCCGCGACGGGCAGGTTCGCGTTCACCGGCGGTTGCGGGCCCGCTCGCCGTGGCGGCTCCCTGAGCGGTTGGGCCGCCAACGCCTCATCCGTGAGCCCGACGACCTCGGCGGTATCCGCCGCCGCAGTGGATTCCTGATCGTCGACCGGCAGCGGATCGGCGACGCCGGACAGCTCGAAGATGGAGGCCTCGTTCGTCGACGGCGGGGCTGACTCCGGATCCTTTCGCAGGGGAGCGAGTTGCGTGATCACCCCGCCCCAATCTTCCGCGAGTCCGGCCGGCTCCCGGGCTGGCGCCGGGAGGTGGTGGGGCAGCGGCTCTTCCGGGCTTGCCGCGATGGCTTCCGGCGGCGGCGCTGTGGTGGCGTCGGGCTGGGTTGCCGTGGGGGCTTCCGGCTGAGGTGCCGACGGGTCCGGGACGTGGAACAGGCTCGCGCACAGCGGGCAGCACGCGTCTCGGCCGCAGAGCGTGCCGACAGCCGCGACCTGACCCTGGCAGACCGGGCAGGCAACGACGAACAAGGCATCGGGGGCGATGGCGGTGAACGCGTCGCTCATCGGGCGTGTCCTTCTCCAGTCGCTCCCGTGCCAGACGCGTCGGTCCGCCAGCGTGCGGCGGCCCAGCGATCGATCAGCCCGGGCATCCAGTGGGACAGCCAAGCGTATCCCTTTGCCTGCCAGCCGGGAACGACCTCCGTTTTCCGTCGCTCGAGACCGGAGAGAATCGCCCGGGCGGCACGGTCCGGCGACAGGCCCCGGCCACGGGACCAGCCCGGCCTTTCACCCGCCATGAGCGCCGTCCAAAACTCCGATTCGATCGGTCCGAGCGTGGCGAGCAGCACGCCGATGCCGTCGCTGGCGAGTTCGAGCCGCAGCGTGCCCGCCAGTGACCGCAGGCCGCTCTTGGCGGCGCAGTATTCGGCGTGGAGGGGCAGGGGATGGAGGCCGAGGATCGAGCCCACGAGCACCACCGCCGCATCGCGGCCGCGGGCCAGGTGCGGCAGAGCCTCCCGCACCAGCTCGGCCGGAGCCACGAGATCGAGGTCCAGGATCCGGATCAACGTCTCGGGCCGCGCCGTGCGAAAGCCGCCGACGGCCCCGCCGCCCGCCGCCGCCACCACCAGGTCGATGCCGCCGAGCCGCGTCGTGGCGGAGGCGACGAGCTGGCGGCGAAAGGCGGGATCGCAGATGTCGCCGGCCTCGTGCTCGATTCCCGCGGCCGATCCACCCAGGCGAGCGAGTTCGTCGAGCCGCTCCCGGCGCCGGGCCGTGGCCAGCACCCGGGCTCCGCGTCGCGCGAGCTCCAGGGCGAGCGCCC
>CAXNGP010000317.1:0-3540 GCA_964201845.1 Pirellulales bacterium | reverse complement strand
CACCTCGAGCGGCACCCGCTCCACCCGGCCCGGCGCGAGCCGGACCATCATCCGGTCGCCGTCGCGTGCGAGTCGCGGAGCGGCCGCCTCGCGGGCCACCAAGGCCGCCGCGACGAGCGTGGCGGCGGCGCCGAAGCCCACGAGCCAGGCCGTCCAGTCGAGGCCCGCCGCCGCAAACCCGGCGACCGCAGCGGCGGCGGCGACCGCGGTGATCGCCGCCAGCACCGCCACCGGGCGGACGTTGCCCCGCAGCCACACCTCACGCCGCCCGGCCGCTTCCATGGTTCCGCTTTCGCTCTCGTGCCGGCTGGCTTACGATTCCGGCTTCGCTCGGGCCTACCATCATCTCCCGCCTCGAAATCATGCACGACCGTCTGAGCCACGCCGCCTCGCCTGGCGGCCCGACCTCCACCGGCTCGTTCCGCACGCTCGTCGGGATCGGCCTTGCCCTCGCAGCCTACCTGGTGGCGGCGGCGGTTGGCTGGCCCCAGCATGGTCGGGATTTGTTGGTCGCCGCACAAGCCGGCCACCATCCGGCCGATCATGGCGGCGACCACGCCCCGGCCGCCGGCGAGCGGGCGGCCGCCCAGGATGACGACCACGATCACGAGGCCCACCACGCGGCCGGAGCCGCCCCGCCGCTGGTCACGGTGATCCCGTTCGTGATCCTGCTGGGCCTGATCGCGGTGCTGCCCCTCGTGCCCAGCCTGGCGCACTGGTGGGAACACAACTCCAGCAAACTGCTCGTGGCGGCCATCCTGGCGGCGGTCACGGTGGCCTATTACCTGTTCGCGCATTCCCAGCCGGTGGAACTCCATTTCCCGGCCCACGGAGTCGTGGCCCCGCCGGCGTCCGGGCCGGCCTGGGGCGTGGCCGGCACGGTGCTCGTCAACGCGTTGTGCGCCGAGTACCTGCCCTTCATCATCCTGCTGTTCGCGCTCTACACGATCACCGGCGGCGTGCGGATTCAGGGCGATCTGGAGGCCACCCCCACCGTCAACGCCGCCTTCATCGGCATCGGCGCCCTGTCGGCGAGCCTGATCGGCACGACCGGCGCCGCGATGCTCCTGATCCGGCCACTCCTCGAGACCAACCGGCAGCGGCGGCACGTGGTGCACACGGTCGTGTTCTTCATCTTTCTCGTGTGCAACTGCGGCGGCTGCCTGCTGCCGATCGGCGACCCGCCGCTGTTTCTCGGCTATCTGCAGGGAGTCGACTTCCTCTGGACGCTCTCGCTCTGGAAGCAGTGGGTGTTCGTCAACGCCGTGGTGCTCGCCGTCTACTGGCTGTGGGACACGTTCCTCGCCCATCCGCAGGAGTCGCATCGCGACCTCTCCCGCGACGAGCGGTCGGAGGGCCGGCTCCGCATCGAGGGGCTGTGGCCCAACCTGCTGCTGATGGCCGGCGTGATCGTCGCTGTGGCCCTGCTCGATCCGTCCAAGACGTTCCCGGGCACCGACTGGCATCCATGGATCTACCTCCGCGAGGCGACCCTCCTCGCGCTCGTCGGCCTGTCGCTGCTCCTGGGTTCGGCCGACGTCCGCCGCCGCAACGGCTTCACGTACGGCGCGATCCTCGAGGTGGCCGCCCTGTTTGTGGGCATCTTCATCTGCATGCAGCCGGCCCTGGCGATCCTCAACGAGCGCGGGGGCGAGCTCGGCATCACCTCCCCGCAGGGCTTCTTCTGGGTCACGGGGGCCCTCTCGAGCGTGCTCGACAACGCCCCCACCTACCTCGTGTTCTTCAAGACAGCCCAGGCCCTGCCGGCCGAGCCGGGAGCGGTGACGATGGCGGGCGTCGAGGTCGGGCGGCTGGCGGCGATCAGCCTGGGGGCGGTGTTCCTCGGGGCGATGACCTACATCGGCAACGGGCCCAACTTCATGGTCAAGGCGATCGCCGAGCAGGCGGGCGTGAAGATGCCTAGCTTCTTCGGCTACATCCTCTATAGCTGCGGCATTCTGCTCCCGGCACTGGCCGCCTCGGCCTTCCTGTTCCTGTAGCCGCCCTCCGGCACGGTATGATCCTGGTGTGAGCAAGGCAGCCAAAGCCCGCGAATCTTTCGACGTCATCACGAGCGAATCCCGTTTCCGGGAGCTCGTCGACCGACTCGCCGATCAGCCCTTCATCGCCTTCGACACCGAGTTCGTCTCGGAACACACCTACCGCAGTCAGCTCTGCCTCCTGCAGGTGGCCGCGCCGGGCGTGCTGGCGGTGGTCGACACCCTGGCGATCAGCGAGATCGAGCCCTTCTGGCGGCTCCTCGCCGAGCCCGGGCGGACCACCATCGTGCACGCCGGCCGCGAGGAGATGGGTTTCATCCTCCATGCGATCAAGACCCGACCGTCGAAGTTGTTCGACGTGCAGGTGGCCGCGGGCCTGGTCGACCACGACTACCCGGCCGGCTACTCCGCGATCGTCCGGCGGTTTCTCGGCGAGCAGGCCGACAAGGGGGAGACCCGCACCGACTGGCGGAAGCGGCCGCTCTCCGAATCGCAGCTGGTCTACGCCATCGACGACGTGCGGCACCTCGAGCAGCTGTGGCGGAAGATGGAGAGCAAGCTCGAGGCGCTCGGCCGCACCGCCTGGATGGCCGCCGAGATGGCCACCTGGCAGGACGACGTCGAGGAGTCGTTCGTCCGCAAGCGCTGGCGGCGGGTGGCGGGCCTGGGCAACCTCTCCCGCCGCGAACTGGCGGTGGCGCGGGAGCTGTGGCACTGGCGCGACGCCGTGGCCGAAGAGCGGGACATGCCCCCGAAGCGGGTGTTGCGCGACGACCTGCTCGTCGAGCTCTGCAAGCGGAAGACGGCCAACGAGCAGCAGATCGCGGCGGTCCGCGGGATGCAGCGGTCGGACCTGCGGCACATCATGCAGGGGCTCTCCGAGGCGATCCAGCGGGGCCTTGATTGCCCCGAGGGCGACCTGCCGGGCGGCGAGCGGCATCGGGCGCCCCCGGCTCACCTGGCGATGCTCGGTCAGTTCATGGCCACGGCCGTCGCGGGCCTGTGCCGGCAGCTCAAGCTCGCCCCGGCGCTCGTGGGCACCGCTTCCGACATGCGCGACCTGCTCGCCTGGAAGCTGGGCTACGGCGACCTCGACCGGCAGCCGCTCCTCTCCCGGGGCTGGCGGGCCCAGGTGGTGGGCAGCCTCGTGGACGACCTGCTCGCCGGCCGCGCCGCCCTGCGGATCGGCGACATCCGCTCGGCCGAGCCACTGGTGATCGAGCGGCACGGCGGCTGACCGCAGCCGCGAGCGTGCGGCCGGGATTTGGCATAGGCGACCCCGTTGCCGACGGCATAGGCTGCTCCGCCTCGAAGCCGGAGACCTGCCATGATGCCACCCCGTCGCGTTCACGCTGCTCAGCCATCGGCCCTCGCACTCGCCTGGGCCCTGGCGGCCGCGTGCGCGATGCTCGCCGCCACCGCGGCCGACGAATCGCCACCGGCTCCGGCCGACAATCCGCTCGCCGATCTCGCCACGTTCGAATACCACCCCGCCGGGCCCGTCGAGGGCGGGCTCCGGCTGTCGGGTTCCAGCACGCTC
>CAXNGP010000316.1:0-3546 GCA_964201845.1 Pirellulales bacterium | reverse complement strand
TGCTTCGCCACGGGCTGCCCGGCCGCCGCCACGACGATCGCCGCCGCGGTTGAGATGTTGAACGAGCCCGAGCCGTCGCCACCGGTGCCGCAGGTGTCGGCCACGAGCACGTCGGTCGGCAGCCCGGCCGGGAGCGGCAGCATCCGTGCCCGCAGCGCCGCCGCCACGCCGGCGATCTCGGCCGCCGTCTCGCCGGCGTCGGCCAGCGCCACGAGCCAGCGGCCGAAGGCGTCGAGATCGATCGTGCCCGCGAGCACGCCGTCGGTGAGCGTGCGCACCTCGTCTGCGGTCAGCCGCTCGCCCCGCGGCAGGGCCGCCGTCGCGGCGTCGAGATCGAGGGCCGGGGGCATGGGGACAGGTGTCCGGGTGTGGGGTGATGCAAGCCGGATTCTACCGGCGGGTCTGTGGATCCGAGGGCCGGCGGCAGTCCCGGGGCCTTTTCGCCGGCGGGTCTGCCGCACGGCGGCCACGCCGTCGGCTAGGATTGCCCTTCGGCGTGAGCCTTCTTCCCTGTTCGAGCCCGCAGGTCGGTTCCGTGTCATCGGTCGTGCCCCGCAAGCTGATCATCGACTGCGATCCCGGGATCGACGATGCCGTGGCGCTGGCGATCGCGCTGTTCGATCCCCGCGTCGAGGTGCTCGCCGTCACGGCGGTGGCGGGGAACGTGCCGGCCGAGCAGGCGACGGCCAACGCCCAGGCGATCGTTTCGTTTCTCGACCCGCCGCGGCTCCCACGGCTCGGCGCGGCCTCGGTGGAGCCGCTCCTGCCACCGCGGCCGGCCAGCGTTCACGGGCCCGATGGCCTGGGTGGCCTGGAACTGCCCCGCGTGTCGCTGCACGGCGGCCACCCCTCGGAGAAGGTGATCTGGGAGACGATCAAGGCGCACCCGCGGGAGGTCACGATCCTCGCCCTCGGCCCGCTCACGAATCTCTCCCGCGTGCTCAAGCGGGATCCCGGCATCGCCGAGTTGATCGGAGCCGTGGTCGCCTGCGGCGGCACGATCCATGCCGCGGGCAACGCGACGGCCGCCGCCGACTTCAACTTCTACGGCGACCCCGTCGCCGCCCGGCACGTGGTTCGCGAGCCCGTGACCAAGACGCTCGTGCCGCTCGAGACGACCGCCCAGGCGGTCTACGAGTTCGACCTGCTCGACCGCCTGCCGCGGGAGTTCACCCGGGCCGGCAAGATCCTGCGACCGATGCTCGCCCACGCCTTCCGGGCCCAGCGGCAACTGCTCGGCAGCGAGGGCATCCGGCTCCACGACGTGGCGGCGCTGGTGGCCGTCACCAACCCGGAACTGTTCGGGCGGGAGTCGGTGGCGGCCGACGTCGAGGCGGCCGGCGAGCTCACGGCAGGCATGCTGGTGGTCGATCGCCGGCCGCACCGCCCGTCGCAGCCCAATGCCGATCTGCTCGTCAGCTGCGACGTGGCAGCCGTGCAGGACTGCGTGCTCAGGGGCCTGGCCGCGGCGGGTGAGGCAACCTAGGCCGTCACTCGAAGTCGGTCCGGCGGGCGACCGGAATCTCGAGCTCGATCCGCTCGCGGTCGCGGAAGATCGCGACCTTCACCGTGCGGTCCACGGCCGTCATCCCGACCACGCTCATCAGGTGGTCGTCGTCCTCGATCGCCCGACCGTCGAACTCGAGCACGACGTCGTCGGGCCGGACGCCCGCCGTCGCGGCCGGCGCCCCTCCCGTGACGCCCTCGACGCGGGCCCCGACCGGCCGCACCATGCCCAGTCGCCCGGCCTCGTCGGCGGTGAACTCGCGGTCCAGGGCGACGCCGAGATAGGCCCGCGCGACCGTGCCGTGGGCCACGAGCTGCTCGGCGACGAACATCACCATCGGCATCGGGATCGCGAAGCCGATGCCCTCGCTGCCGCCGGAGTTGCTGGCGATTGCGGTGTTGAGCCCGACCACCTCGCCGCGGAGGTTCACCAGCGGCCCGCCGCTGTTGCCGGGGTTGATGGCGGCGTCGGTCTGGATGAAATCCTGGAAGCGAACGGCCCCCTCGCCGAGCTCGAGGTCGCGGCGGCCCTTGGCCGAGACGATCCCGAGCGTCACCGAATGGGCCAGGCCGAACGGACTGCCGATGGCCAGCACCGTATCGCCGATCTGGAGCGTGTCGTCGGCGGCGACGCGGGCGGCCGGCAGATCGTCGCCCTCGAGTTCCAACACGGCGATGTCGGTGCCGGCGTCCGACCACGACCGCCGCGGCACGAGTTCGCGGCCGTCGTCGAGCCGGACGGCGACGGCTTCGAGGTCGGCGCCGTTGACGACATGGCGGTTGGTGATCACGACCGTCCGGCCAGCCACCTCGATGATCACCCCGCTGCCCGCCTCGTCCTCCGTCACGCGCCCGCCCCGCGGTCGGGGCAGCCGCTTGGTCGCGTCGATGTGGACGACCGTGGGCTTGAGCAGGCTCGCCAGCCGCCGCAACTGCATCGCCTGCCGCTCGAGCGGCTCGGCGTCGCGGGCGGCCTGATCGTAGAGGCGGGCCCGCTCCTCCGCCGAGAGCCGTACCGGTCGCATCGGGTCGACCCGCTCCTCGCCGCGTCGCGCCGACTCGACGGGCGTCAGCCGCCGCGCCGGCTCGTCGGCCAGGACGGCGGCCGAGCAGGCGGCGAACAGAGCGAGGGCGGCGCAGATCCCGCGGCAAGAGGCAGACGGCGGCATACGCAACCCACGGCCGGAACGAACACGAATCCCCCGATCATATCCGGGAGATCGGTCAGAGTTCCACTTCGCCGCCGATGGGTTCCTCGGTCCGCCGGCCGCGGGCCTCGCCCGACCGCTCGAGATCCCGCTGGCACTCGATGCACATCGTGGCGTAGGGGAGGGCGTCGAGCCGGGCCATGGGAATCTTGCCGCTGCAGACCTCGCACTGGCCGTACGAGCCTTCCTTCATCCGCTCGAGCGCGTTCTCGATCGACGCGAGTTCACGGCTCTCGACCTCGGCCAGTTGCGAGTTGACCTCGTCCTGGGCCGTGTCGTAGGCCGCGTCGATCACGTCGCCGGGCGACTGGTCGTGCAGATCGCGGAGCAGCGTCAGGTCGCCGGCCAGCGCGTTGCGCAGTGCGTCGCGCCGCTTGACGAGGATCGCCCGCATGTTCGCCAGTGCATCTTTACGTGCCATGATTTCCTCTCCTTCTGCCTTGGGCAGCCCCCACGATTGCCGGCCACCACTCAAGGTCGCAGCGAATCCTACGGGGCTTGGGGAAAAATGGTTCGCGCAGCGAAAATCGGCAGGAAATCCCCACGGAATCAAGGGGAAACGGATCCCGACAGTTGGCGGGACGCGGGCAGACTCTCCGGGCTGGGGGCTTTCGGGCCGTGGGGCAGCGGTTCCTGCCGCCGCCCGTCACTCGGCCGACCGAAAGCACCAGACGGTGCCGTCATCGGAGGCGATCACCACGCGGCCCGCCGCCAGGGCCGCCCCGGCCCCGAAGCCGCCGCCCGCCTCGAACTCCCAGGCCGGCTTCCCCGTGGTCGCCTCGAGGGCGGCGACCGTTCCCTTGGCGTCGGCCACGATCACCACCGGCCGTGG
>CAXNGP010000315.1:0-3548 GCA_964201845.1 Pirellulales bacterium | reverse complement strand
GAAAATCGACCGTCGTCAACGACTGGGTCGCGGCGCATCCGGAGTATCGCCGTGAGGAGGAACCCTACCGGGCGCTGAGCCTCGATGGTCCCTACGAGATTCGGTTTCGCGATGCCTCGACACGGCTGCACAACGGCCTGCAGATGTATTACAGCATCAGCCGGCTGCATCGCTTCTCCACCTGCACCGCCGACGTGATCTTCGACCGCGCGCCGGTGGACTACATCGCCTATTCCGTCTACACGGCCAACCAGGGCACCACCGACATCGACCCCGCTTTCGTCGAGACGTTGGTCCCTGCCGTGCGAGAGTCGCTGGATCACCTCGACATCCTGGCATTCGTGCCCAAAACGGACGCCTGGCCGGTGGCGATGGAAGCGGACGGCATCCGGCCGGTGGATCACGCCTATCGCGACGAGGTGGATGCCATCTTCAAGCAGATCTATCGCGAGGATCGGTTCCGGGTGATGCCGGCCGCCAACGGCCCGCATCTGGTCGAGCTCTGGGGTCCGAGGGAGCTTCGCCTGAGCCAGTTGCAGCTGGCGGTCGACGAGCTGACCGCGAGGCGGTCGGCCCGCCGATGAAAAACGGCCTGACATCGGCGATGCTGAACGGTCCGGCGGCCGATCTCTATCGCCAGCTCGTGCCGGGGGTGCCGCTGCGGGATCGCTGGGTGGCGGAGATCCGGGAGGCGTGGGGGCAGAAGGAGCATCCCAGCCTGTCGGAGTTTCCCGAGGTCGCGGTCACCGAGCGGTCGGTGCCGTCCCTCGATGCCGGTGTCGACGTGCCGATCACGGTCTGCACGCCCCCCGGAGCCGGCGGCGATGCCTTCCTGTATCTGCACGGGGGCGGGTGGATCGCCCCGGCCTCGGGGAAGCATCTGGGCTGGGCGAAGCGGATCGCGGCCTTGTCGGGCCAGACCGTGGTGGCGGTGCACTACCGGCTCGCCCCGGAAGACCGATATCCGTGTGCCCTGCACGATGCCGGCGGCGTCTTCCGGGCCATGGAAAACCTGTTCACCGGCTCGATCACGGCTGGCGGCGATTCGGCCGGGGCCAATCTGGCGGCCGCGCTCTTCTTTTTCTGCCGCCAACGAGGCCCGCGGGTTCCGGAGAGGCTGATCCTCAGCTGCGGCGTGTTGGATCTCGAGCTGGAGCGGCATGCGTCGATGATGCGCGCCGGCAGAGATCATCCCTACAACGGCATCGAGCTGCTGGCATTCCAACGCGCGCTCTATGCCCCCAACCAGACTCTCTGGACCGATCCTTGCGCCAGTCCGGCCCACGGGGATCTGGGCTGCCTCCCCCCCACCCTCGTGATCGTCGGGGAGGACGACACGCTCTGTGACGACGGCCTCGATTTCGCGCGCCGGGCCACCGCGGCCGGTGCGGCCGTGCGGCTCTACGTGGGTGCCCAGATGCCGCATGGCTTCCACATGCAGCACGGCCTCGTGCCGGCCGCCGCGGCCGCGGCCGAGCGGGTGATCCTGGAGTTTCTGCGATCGCACGGCCGACCAGGCCCGTGACGGCCGTCGAAAAGCGGCCGGCTTCCGTAAGCGGGCGAACCGGCACCGTGATAGGAAATCAACACCACGGCGTTCGGTTCAGGGAAGCCGGTCGACCGTCCCCTCGTTGATCGCAGTCGGGAAGACGGCATCAAGAACACGCCGTGCCTTCCGCTACAGCCCCTTGTCCTCGAGGAAGTTGAGCAGGTCGGCGACGCGGTTGGAGTAGCCCCACTCGTTGTCGTACCAGCTCACCACCTTCACGAAGTTGCCCAGGCCGATCGTGTCCACGGCCGAGAAGATCGAGCTGTGGGGGTCGCCCTTGAGGTCGGTCGAGACGAGTTCTTTCTCGGTGTACCGCAGGATGCCCTTGAGCGGCCCCTCGGCCGCCTTCTTCATCGCGGCGTTGATCTCGGCCGGCGGGGCGTCCTTCGCGAGCAGGGCCGTGAAGTCGACCACGCTGACCGTCGGCGTCGGCACGCGGAAGGCCATGCCGGTGAACTTGCCCTGGAGCGCCGGGATCACGAGCCCCACGGCCTTCGCCGCGCCCGTGCTCGAAGGCACGATGTTGAGGGCGGCGGCCCGGGCGTCCCGCAGGTCCTTGGCGGCCGTGTCCACGGTCTTCTGCGAGTTGGTGTAGGCGTGGACCGTGGTCAGAAGGCCCTTCTCGATCCCGAAGGTCTCGTGGAGCACCTTGGCCACCGGCGCCAGGCCGTTGGTGGTGCAGGAGGCGTTGGAGATCACGTGGTGCTTGTGCGGATCGTACATCTCGTTGTTGACGCCCAGCACGATCGTCAGGTCCTCGTTCTTGGCCGGGGCCGAGATCACGACCTTCTTGACGCTGTCCCGCTTGTGGGCGACGGCCTTGGTGGCGTCGGTGAAGAAGCCCGTGCTCTCCACCACGATCTGCACGTTCTCGCTGCCCCACGGAATCGCGCCCGGATCCTTCTCGGCGAACACCTTGATCTTGTGGCCGTCGACGATCAGGTCGTTGCCCTCGTACCCGACCTTGCCCTTGAAGGGGCCGTAGTTGGAATCGAACTCCAGGAGGTGGGCGTTGGTCTTCGCATCGGTGAGGTCGTTCAGAGCCACCACCTGCACGTCGCCGTTGAGGCCGTACTTCTCGTAGATGGCGCGGTAGGTGAGGCGGCCGATGCGGCCGAAACCGTTGATGCCGACGCGGATGGGCACGGGCGATCTCCTGGGGAACACGGGGCAAGGGGCACGGAACCGGCCCGGGTGGGCCCGCGACGCCGCGGGCGGCCGGTGCGGTAAGGAAAGCGGCGGGAATATACACGCGCGTCGCGGCGATGCTCAATCGGCCGCCCCCGGCCGGCGGCGAAACCTCGCGTGGCCGCCGGCCGGCGGCGCGCGGTAGGCTCGCGGTCGCCATGCCCGAGCCTGTCATCCGCCTCGAGAACGTCCGCAAGAGTTTCGCCATGCCGGGCGGCGAGCGGGTCGACATCCTCGACGTGCCCGGCTTCATCCTGGCCGCCGGCGAGCAGGCGGCGCTCGAGGGCTCGAGCGGTTCGGGCAAGTCGACGCTCCTGCACGTGATCTCCGGGATCATGCGGCCCGACTCGGGACGCGTCGAGGTGGCCGGCACCGACATCACGAGGCTCCCGGAGGGCCGCCGCGACCGGCTCCGGGCCGACACGCTGGGCCTGGTGTTCCAGCAGTTCAACCTCCTGCCCGGGTTCACGGCGCTCGAGAACGTACTGGTGGCGATGTCGTTCGGTTCGGCAAAGCCCGACCGGGCCCGGGCGACGGCCCTGCTCGAGGCCGTGGGACTGTCGCACCGGCTCCACCACAAGCCGGCCGAACTCTCGATCGGTCAGCAGCAGCGGGTGGCCGTGGCCCGGGCCCTGGCCAACCGGCCGCGGGCCGTCCTGGCCGACGAGCCCACGGCCAGCGTCGATGCAGCCCACCAGCAGCAGGTCGTGGACCTCCTCCAGACCACCTGCACCGAGCACGGCGTGGCGCTGCTGGTGGTGACCCACGACCCCGACGTGGCCCGCCAGTTCCCCCGCCGGCTCAAGCTCGA
>CAXNGP010000314.1:0-3551 GCA_964201845.1 Pirellulales bacterium | reverse complement strand
CGCGACGAGGCCGAGGACTCCGACGAGGCCGGACACGCCGACACGGATGTGGAACCCGCTGCCGGCGGCGAGCCGGCCGCTCCGAAGCGCAAGCCGGGGCGGCCGGCCGCGCGGCGACCCGGCCAGGTGGCGGCCGTCGAGGCCCAGCTCCGCCGGGCGCTCGGGGTCAAAGTCGTGGTGCACGCCAACAGCCGCGGGGCCGGCCGGATCGTGATCCCGTTCGCGAGCCTGGACGAGTTCCAGCGGCTGCTGAACCACGTCTGCGAGTAGGCCGAACGGGTCGGGGCGGCCAATAAGTCGGGGCGGAGAGATTCGAACTCTCGACCTCCTGGTCCCAAACCAGGCGCGCTAGCCAGACTGCGCTACGCCCCGTCGGTCCCGCTGGGGACCGTGAGTATTAAGTGTACACCGCCCGCAGTCACTTGGCGGCCCGGGGCTTCCGGCGGCGCCGATCCCGATATACTTCCGCCGGCAGCGGCCGCGGGCCGAACCGAATCCGGCCACGATGCGTAGAAGGGCGTCGGCACTCAGCCCCGTCCCCAGCCAGAGGAACCCCCGATCAAAATGATCACCTTCTCCAAGCGGATTCTGTTCGTCGGCTTCGGCTACGTGGCCCGCTGCACGCTGCCGGTTTTGCTCAAGCACGTGAAGGTTCCGCTGGGGAACATCACGATCCTGGAGTTCGAGCCCGACGAGGAGGCGATCCGGCCCTGGGTCGAGAAGGGGGTGAACTTCGTCCGGGCCCGGGTGGCGCCCGACAACCTCGGGGAGTTGCTCTCCCGCCACGTTTCGGCCGGCGACATCCTGATCGACCTGGCCTGGAACATCGAATGCACCGACATCCTGCAGTGGTGCCACGACCACGGCGTGCTCTACCTCAACACGTCGGTCGAGCTGTGGGATCCCTACGAAAACGCCCAGGGGGCTCATCCCACGAAGATGACCCTCTACTGGCGGCACATGAACCTCCGGCAACTGGTCGCCGGCTGGGACAACCCCGGCCCCACCGCGGTGATCGAGCACGGGGCCAACCCCGGCCTGATCAGCCACTTCACCAAGCACGCCCTGCTCGACATCGCCAAGGTCTGCCTCGAGGAACGGAAGTTCGCGGGCGAGCAGGCCGAACGGATCGCCCAGCACGCGAAGTCGCTGACCTTCAACCACCTGGCCCATGAGCTCGGCGTCAAGGTGATCCATTGCAGCGAGCGGGACACCCAGATCTCCGACCGGCCCAAGGAGGTGGACGAGTTCGTCAACACCTGGAGCGTGGAGGGCTTCCGCGAGGAGGGCACGACGACGGCCGAGATGGGCTGGGGCACGCACGAGAAGGGGCTCCCCCGCTTCGCCTACCAGCACCCCGACGGGTCGCGGAGCCAGATCTGCCTGGCCCGCATGGGCATCAACACCCACGTCGTCTCCTGGGTGCCGGGCTCGACCATCATCGGGATGGTCGTGCGCCATGGCGAAGCCTTCAGCATCACCGAGAAACTGAGCGTCCGCGACGCCGCCGGGCAGACCGTGTACCGGCCCACCGTCCACTACGCCTACTGCCCATGCGACGCGGCGATCGCCAGCCTCTGGGAACTCCGCGGCAACGACTATCGGCTCCAGTCACGGCAGCGGATCATGACCAACGAGATCATCAGCGGGGCCGACACGCTCGGGGCCCTGGTGATGGGCCATCCGCTGAACTCCTGGTGGTGCGGCACGTCGCTCTCGATCGAAGAGGCGCGGCGGCTCGTGCCGCACCAGAACGCCACCACGATCCAGGTGGCCATTTCGGTCACGGCGGCCACGCTGTGGATGATTGAGCATCCCGCCGAGGGCGTGAAGCTGCCCGACGACCTGCCGCACGACTTCGTGCTCGGGATCGCGAAGCCCTATCTCGGCAAGTTCATCTCCGTCCAGAGTGACTGGACTCCGCTCACGAACTATTCCAACGCCTTCCACGGCTTCAACCGGCCGGCGATCGATCCGGCCGACCCGTGGCAGTTCAAAAATTTTCTACTCACCGACGGAGACTGAGCGTCTTGGCCGTGGGTGTCGCGGTGCCTTTCCTCCCGTGATCCAACGGACCTGCGGCCGTTGATCGCGGGAATATCAGTCTTGATGCAGCCATGGGAGTAAGGAACATTTGATGAATCATAAAGCCCTCCTCGACCTCGCCAAGAAGCACGGCACGCCCCTGTTCGTCGTCGACCACGCCGAACTGCGGAAGAACTACGCCACCTTCAAGAAGCACTTTCCCCGCGTCCAGGCCTACTACGCCGTCAAGGTCAACAGCGACCCGGCGATCGTCCAGACCTTCTACGAGCTCGGCGGCAGCTTCGACGTGGCCAGCATCCAGGAGTTCCGCACGGTCTACCAGTTCATCAAGAAGCTGCCGGCCAAGGCCCGGCAGGACTTCATCTGGGACAAGGTGATCTACGCCAATCCGATCAAGCCGATCGAAACCCTCCAGGAGCTCGACCCCTACCGGCCGCTCGTGACCTACGACAACGTCGAGGAGGTGAAGAAGATCGCCAAGCACGCCCCGCACGCCGGGCTCTGCCTCCGGCTCCAGGTGCCCAACACCGGCTCGATGGTGGAGCTCTCGAGCAAGTTCGGGGCCCTGCCGGGCGAGGCGGTCGACCTGATCCAGTGCGGCCACGATCACGGTCTCGTCGTCGAGGGCCTGTCGTTCCACGTCGGCAGCCAGTGCACGAACCCCGAGAACTACGTGCAGGCGCTCCACCTCTGCGCCGGCATCTTTAACGAGGCGAAGCTGCGGGGCTTCGAGCTCAAGCTGCTCGACATCGGCGGCGGGTTCCCGGCGGCCTACGATCCGAGCGTGCCGAAGTTCGCCACGCTGGCCAAGAAGATCAACCACGAGATCGACCGGCTGTTTCCCAAGACGATCGAGATTCTGGCCGAGCCCGGCCGGTTCCTCGTCGCCTCGTCCGGCACGTCCGTCTCGAAGATCATCGGCAAGGCCAACCGCAACGGAAAGCGGTCGTACTACATCGACGACGGCGTCTACCACACCTTCTCGGGCGTGATCTTCGACCACTGCACCTATCACCTCAAGAGCTTCAAGCGGGGCAACTCGCAGATCTGTGCGGTGTTCGGGCCGACCTGCGACGCCCTCGACACCATCAGCCTCGCCGAGCAGCTCCCCGATCTCGAGATCGGCGAGTATCTCTACAGCGAGAACATCGGGGCCTATTCGGCGGCCAGCTCGACCCACTTCAACGGGTTCCCGCCGGCGAAGGTCGTGCACGTCAACCGCTGACGGCCACGCGGCCCGGGAAGCGGCGCGCTTGCAACCCGCGGGCGGCGGGCCTAGAACACCGGCCATGACGGGGATTCTCCTTGCCGCCGCCGGGGTCGACACCTGGCCATTCGTGGTGCTCGTCGCCGCGATGGCCGCGGTGATCCTCGGCGTGGTCGTGCTCCGGCTGCATCCGTTCGTCGCCCTGATCGCGGCCGCGCTCCTGGCCGGCGTTCTCGCCGACGGCCTGCCGCCGGACGCCAAGCGGCCCGACAAGGGCCAGCTCGTGCGGGCCGTCGAG
>CAXNGP010000313.1:0-3569 GCA_964201845.1 Pirellulales bacterium | reverse complement strand
GCCGGGCTGTACGACGCCACGACCGCGCCGCGGGTCACGCTCGCCGAGGTCTGGCCCCACCTCTCGCCGCGGCACCCGCGGCGGAGCTGGCGGCTGTTGCGGAAAAGCCGGCGGCTGCCCCACAACCCCAGCGAGCTCGTCTGGTGGCGGCTTTGGGAGGCAGGCGTTCCCTACCTGAAAGTCAGCCTCCTGCGGGTCAACCACTACGGGCTCGACCTGGGCCGCGTCCTGGCGGAACTGCGGCAGGCGGGCGGGTACGACCCGGCCCTCGTCCACGGCCATTTGGCCCGCTGCGGCTGACTCGGGTGCGAGGCCGAGAGAGGGCCCGCGGCAGGAAAACGGCCCGACTCGTCGCCGGCCGTCCCGGGCGGTATAACTCGGGTGTAAGTGCCGAGACGAAAAGGGCCGGAGATGCCCCCTGGCATCCCCGGCTTTTTTGGGGCCGGACTTCGTGACGAATTTCACGAAGTCGGTTTCCTCGGCCGAAAACAGCCGATTCGCCCCCGTCACCCCGCCGACCACCCCATGGACGCGATCCTCCCCGTCCTCCTGTTCGTCGCGATCGCGGCGGCCGTCTCGGTGGGCCTGGTCGTGTTCGCGGAACTGGTCGGCCCGCGTCGCTCGGGCGCGGTCAAGGAGATGCCGTATGAGAGCGGCATGGATCCGGTCCATGACACGCGGCGGCGGTTCGACGTGCGGTTCCACCTGGTGGCGATCACCTTCCTCGTGTTCGACGTCGAACTCCTGTTCCTCTATCCCTGGGCCGTGGCCAGCCGCTCGCCGGCCGGCGTCGACGCGGCGGTGGCCGACGGCCTGGTCTCCTCCCGGGGCCTGGTCTTCGCCGGGGCGATGCTCTTCACGGCGCTCGTGATCGTGGGCTTCGCCTACGACTGGCGCAAGGGGGTTTTCCGATGGCGGTAAGCGATCTCCAACTGCCCGAGAACGTCGTCGTCAGCCGACTCGACGCCCTGGCCAACTGGTGCCGAAAGAACAGCCTCTGGCCAATGCCCTTCGCCACGGCCTGCTGCGGCATCGAGTTGATGGCCACCGGCGCGGCCAAGCACGATCTGGCCCGGTTCGGGGCCGAGGTGTTCCGGTTCAGCCCCCGCCAGTGCGATCTGATGATCGTGGCCGGCCGGGTCGTGATGAAGATGCTGCCGGTGCTCCAGCGGATCTGGCTGCAGATGCACGAACCCAAGTGGTGCATCTCGATGGGCGCCTGCGCCAGCACCGGCGGGGTGTTCGACACCTACGCTGTCGTGCAGGGCATCGACCGCTTCATCCCGGTCGACATGTACGTGCCCGGCTGCCCGCCGCGGCCCGAGCAGCTGATCCAGGCGATCATCGACCTGCAGGACAAGATCCAGCGGGAGGGCACGATCACCGGCCGCGAGTTCGACACGGCCGGTCGCCAGGCCCGCAAGCGGGCGCTCGTCGAGATCGCCGCTCCGCTCACGAGCGACGCCGCCCGCAATCCCGTGCTCCAGCGGGAGCTGGCCGCCCGGGCCGAGTCGCTGACCGGCCGCTCCTGACCCTTCCCCGCCACGGCTTCCCCGCCCGCCACCGAGAACCGCCTCCCGCCCGATGCCCTTCACGCCCCCCTCCGTTGACGACGTGATCGCCGCCGTGGCCGGCCGCTTCGGCCCGCCCGAAACGTCGGTGTTCCGTGGCCAGACGCGGCTGGTCGTGCCGGTGGAGCAGTCGTTCGAACGGCTCGAGTTTCTCAAGGCCCGCGGCTTCGACCTCCTCGTCGACATCTCCTGCGTCGACTATCTGGAATACCGCGACGCCCCGATGCAGATGCCGGCCTGCGCCGGTCGCCGCTACGGGCTCGTGTATCTGCTCGCCTCCACGACGACCAACCAGCGGCTCACCGTCCGCGTGTTCGTCGACGATCCCGAGCCGACCGTCCCGAGCATGGTCTCGCTCTGGGAGGGGGCCAACTGGCTGGAGCGGGAGGTCTGGGACCTGTTCGGCATCCGGTTCGCCGGCCACCCCGATCTCCGCCGGCTCGTGATGCCGGAGGAGTTCACGGCCCACCCGCTGCGGAAGGACTATCCGCTCCAGGGCCGCGGCGAGCGGCACAACTTCCCCGTCATCACGCGGCACGAGAGCTGAGCCATGTCCATCGCCCCGCCGACCTTCGAAGCGATGCAGGTGCCCACGGCGGCCACGCGGAACGAGGACTACCTCTGGACGCTCAACTTCGGGCCCCAGCATCCGGCCACACACACCACGCTCCGGCTCGTGCTCAAGCTCGAGGGGGAGCGGGTGGTCGACGCGATGCCCGAGATGGGTTACCTCCATTCGGGCTTCGAGAAGCTCGGCGAGCACCTCACGTTCAACCAGTACGTGACGGTGACCGACCGGATGAACTACATCTCGCCGATGGCCAACAACGTTGCCTGGCACCACGCGGTCGAGACGCTCCTCGGCATCGAGCTCACGCCCCGCTGCAAGGTGATTCGCACGATCATCGCCGAGCTGGCCCGGATCAGCGACCACCTGCTCAGCAACGGCGCCGTCGGCCTCGACACGGGCGCCTTCACCTTCTTCCTCTACGGCTTCTACCAGCGGGAAGTCATCTACGACATCTTCGAGACGCTGTGCGGCGCACGGTTCACCAACTCCTACACCCGGGTCGGCGGCCTGTCGCAGGACATGACGCCCCTGGTCGTGGAGAAGATCCGCACCTTCGTGAAGTCCTTCCCCAAGACGCTCGACGACATGGAACGGCTCCTGACCCGGAACCGGATTTTCGTCGACCGCACCAAGGGCGTGGGCGTGCTCACCAAAGAGGAGGCGATCAACCGCGGCGCCACCGGGCCGGTCGCCCGGGCCAGCGGCGTGACCCGCGACCTTCGCAAGGATGAGCCCTACCTCGCCTACGCCGACTACGACTTCCAGATCTGCTGCGCCACCGCGGGCGACTGCTACGCCCGGTATCTCGTGCGGATGCAGGAGATGCGGGAGAGCCTGAAGATCGTGGCCCAGGCCGTGGAAAACATCCCGGCCGGGCCGGTCAGCGTCGGCATCGACCAGCGCACGGCCCTGCCCACGAAGCAGCAGGTCTACTCGACGATCGAGGGCACGATCTCCCACTTCGAGCTCTCGATGAGCAATCGGGGCTTCGAGGTGCCCTGCGAGGAGAGCTATGCCGCGATCGAGGCGCCCAACGGCGAGCTCGGCTTCTACATCGCCGGCGACGGCAACGAGACCGCCTACCGGGCCCGCTGCCGCCCGCCCTCGGTGCTCCACTTCGCGCTCTTTCCGTACCTGATCCGCGGCCACACGCTGTCCGACGTGGTGGCCGTGCTCGGCAGCCTCAACATCATCGCCGCGGAGCTGGATCGATGAGCACGCGCGCGTTTCAGCTCAACTTGAGGGCTGGCTCAGGGTCGCCGGAGCCGTCTCGCCGGATCGCTGACGGGCGTCTTGCGTGCAGGCTCGGGGTCGCCCATGCCGTCTCGCCGGACGCTGGGCCGGCGTCTCGCGTGCTAGCTCGGGGTCGCCCATGCCGTCTCGCCGGACGCTCGCTTCAGGCATCCTGCCTTCCGCTCGCTCGATGC
>CAXNGP010000312.1:0-3577 GCA_964201845.1 Pirellulales bacterium | reverse complement strand
AGGCCTGCATGATCCGCAGCGAGTTGTGCAGCAGGTTCTCGTGCGAGAGCATCACCCCCTTGGGCGTGCCCGTCGAGCCGCTCGTGTATTGCAGGAAGGCGAGGGTGTCGCCGTCGATGTCGGGTCGTTCCCAGCGGTCGCCCCAGGTCAGGTCGAGCTCGGCGTCGACCTGCCAGGTGAGATGCTCGAGGCTGGGGGCCGTCGTGCCCAGGTTCTCGAAACGGTCGACGACATCGCGGGTGGTGAGCGCGACCGAGGCGGCGGCATCGGCCGCGATCGCCTCGATCCGCTCGACGGAGCGGTTCTTCCGCGGCGGATAGGCCGGCACCGCGATCGCCCCGCCGTACAGGCAGCCCATGAAGGCGGCGATGAAGTCGAGGCCCGAAGGGTAGAGCAGGAGGGCCCGCTTGCCCGTCATGCCCCGATCCATCAGCCACGCACCGACCGCCCTCGCCTTGCGGTCGAGTTCGGCGTAGGTGATGTTCAGTTCCTCGTGCTCGCCGTCGACGAGGAACGTGAACGCCCGGTCGTGGGGCCGGTAGGCGGCCCGCTGGCGGAGCAGGTCGACCAGCGTAGGGGCGAACGAGGCCTCGGTGGTCGGATTCGGGATCACGCGCTGAGTGCCTCCGCCCTCGATTCACGCCGCGCCGGCGACGGTGTCGGGATGCCGTGGAGATTGTCGGCCCCGGCTCCGCCGTGACGCCACAGTTTACCCGTGTCGCCCAAACGACCGGTAGTTTCGGCACAGGCGGCTTTTCCCGGCTTTGCCGCCCAGTTTCGGCCGAATCGCCGCTTCAGTGGCCCGCTGGGGGGGCATGAAACGCCCGCTCGAGCAGCACGAACCGATCGGGGCCGATCTCCTCGGCCCGCGCCTCGGGGCCCAATCCCAGGGCGGCGTAGGCGGCCTCCACCCGGGCCCGCGCCTCCGGGCTCCCCTTCCCACCAGCCAGCCGCAGGAGCACGCCGCGGAGGAGTTTGCGGCGGTGGCAGAAAATGTCGCGGACGAAGGCGTGGAAGCGGGCCAGGTCGCCGATCGCGGCCCGCCGCTCGGGCTCGAGGTCGAGCCGGACGATCGCGGAGTCGACCTTGGGTCGCGGCCAGAACACGCTCGGCGGCAGGATCCGGACGATCTCGCCGCGGCACTGGCAGCCCACCCAGACGGAGAGCGCGTTGTAGGAGGACGAGCCGGCCGCCGCCGTCATTCGCTCCGCCATCTCCCGCTGCACCGTCACCACCGCCGCGTCGAAGGGGTGGGGTAGGGCGAGCAGGTTGGAGATCACCGGCGTGGCGACACAGTAGGGCAGGTTGGCCACCAGGAGAAATCGACCACCCGGCGACGCGGCGCGGGCCGACTCCACCGCCGCCAGCAAGGCCGGCGCGAGCCGGTGCTTGGCCGCGAGCGCGTCGCCTTCCACCACGGTCACGTTGTCGTGGTCGACCAGCCGGTCGCGGGCCAGTTGGGCGAGCCGCGGATCGATCTCGGCGGTCACCACGTGGGCGGCCGCGGCGGCGAGCCGCTCGGTGAGGGCGCCGGTCCCGGTGCCCACCTCCAGCACCACGTCGTCGGGGGCGATCGCCGCAGCCCGGGCCAGCAGGTCGAGGAGGTTGAGATCCACCAGGAAGTTCTGGCCGCGGCGGGCATCGATCGTGAAGCCGACCTGGGAAAACAACTCCTTGAGGTAGCCCGTCGTCTGTCGCGGCGGGCCGGCCGGCGTCGAGGCAGCATCGGGCAGGGAAGGGGGCTCGCTCGTCATACGGCCCCGGGCCCGCTGGCGGCGAGCCACCTGGCGACATACTTGAAGACGAGGTCGGTCTCGAGGTTTACCGCGGCCCCTTCGGCCAGGGGGCCGAGCGTCGTGGCGGCGAGCGTGTGCGGGATCAGGGCCACGCTGAAGGTCTGCTCGTCGACGTCGACCACGGTCAGGCTCACGCCGTCGATGGCGACCGAGCCCTTGGAGGCCATCTGGGCGAGCAGGTCCCGGGCCGCGGCAAACCGGCAGGTGGTCCAGTCGCCGTCATCCCGCCGGCTCGCCAGCCGCCCCATGCCGTCGACGTGGCCCGTGACCAGATGGCCCCCGAGCCGGTCGGAGAGCCGCAGCGACCGCTCCAGATTGACGTGGCTGCCCGCCGCGAGGCCGCCGAGCGTCGTGCGGGCGAGCGTCTCGGGGCCGAGTTGGAACTCGAGCCGGCCGGCGTCGATCCGCACCACCGACAGGCAGCAGCCGCTCACGCAGACGCTGTCGCCGAGCGCCGCGTCGGCCGCCACTCCCGCCGCGTCGACCACGAGCCTGACGCCGGGAGGCTCGGGCACGACCGCCACGACCTTCCCCAGCGACTCGACGAGACCGGTGAACATGAAACAAACACACTCGCACAGGATGGGCAACGGCAACGGCCCCGGAGAGGGCAGCGGCATCGATGCCCGCAGGATACCGCCGGATTCGGTGGCATTCATGCCCGCCCCGAAAACCACTTGCACGTCGCCTCCCCGCCGTCACAATCAACGCGTTCCCGGCCCGGCTTTCGGCCAACCATCACCTCGGAGGTTCCATGTCCACGATCGTCGACATCCACGCCCGCCAGGTCCTCGACAGCCGCGGCAATCCCACCGTCGAGGTCGACGTGACGCTCGCCGACGGGGCCTTCGGCCGGGCGGCCGTGCCGTCGGGGGCGAGCACCGGAGCCCACGAGGCCTGGGAGAAGCGTGACGGCGACAAGGGGGTCTATCTCGGCAAGGGCGTGATGTCGGCGGTCGAGAACATCAACACCCGGATCGCCGAGGAGCTCGAGGGCTGCGACGCGCTCGACCAGACGACCGTGGACGACCTGATGGTCGAGCTCGACGGCACGCCCAACAAGAAGGACCTCGGTGCCAACGCGATCCTCGGCGTGTCGATGGCGGTGGCCCACGCCGCGGCCGAGCACTGCGGCCTCCCGCTGTACCGGTATCTGGGCGGGGCCGCCGCCCGGCTCCTGCCCGCCCCGATGATGAACATCATCAACGGCGGCGCCCACGCCGACAATCCGCTCGACGTTCAGGAGTTCATGATCCTGCCGCTCGGTTTCGACTCGTTCGACGTCGCGCTGCGGGCCGGCGTGGAGACCTTCCACGCCCTCAAGAAGGTGCTGAAGGACAAGAAGCTGGCCACGAGCGTGGGCGACGAAGGCGGCTTCGCGCCCCACATCGGCAGCTGCGCCGAGGCGCTGGAGGTGATCCTGGCGGCGATCGGCAACGCGGGCTACAAGCCGGGCGAGGAGATCGCGATCGGCCTCGACGTGGCGGCCACCGAGTTTTACGACGCCAAGACGGGCAAGTACTCGATCGAGGGCAAGTCGCTCGACTCGGCGGGCATGGTGGGCTTCCTGGCCGACCTGGCGGGCAAGTATCCGATCGTGTCGATCGAGGACGGCTGCTCCGAGGACGACTGGGCCGGCTGGAAGCTGATCACCGAGCGGCTCGGCGAGCGGGTGCAACTCGTGGGCGACGACCTGTTCGTGACCAACTCCGAGCGGCTCGGCCGGGGCATCGCCGAGGGAGTGGCCAACTCGATCCTCGTGAAGGTCAACCAGATCGGCA
>CAXNGP010000311.1:0-3616 GCA_964201845.1 Pirellulales bacterium | reverse complement strand
CCTGGGGCGACGGCTACGGCTACCTGCTGGTGGCCACGGGCCGGGCCGACGTGATGATCGATCCCCGGCTGAATCCCTGGGATGCCGCGGCGGTCGAGGTCGTGGTGACCGAGGCGGGCGGCCGGTTCAGCGACTGGCATGGTCGCGATCGGATCGACTCCGGCGATGGCCTCGCCACCAACGGCCTGGTGCATGCGCAGGTGCTGGACCTGCTCCGCACCGGCTGATTCGTGCATCCCGTTCAAGCATCCGGCCCCGCGGCCTGCTCGGCCGGCAGCGGCAGCCATACCCGGACCCGCGTGCCCCGCCCGGGCGCCGAATCCACCGTGCATTCGCCCCCTGCCAGCCGAGCGCGTTCGCGGATGCCCAGCAGCCCGAAACCCTCGCTGGCGGTGGTTGGATCGAAGCCGCAGCCGAAGTCCTCGACGCCCACGGTGACGCAGTCGGGGTGCCGGCCCACCGTCACCCGCGCGAGGTCGCTGGAGGCGTGCTTGCGGGCGTTGTTGAGCGACTCCTGCACGATCCGGTAGATGGTGGTTTGCAACGCGGGAGGGAGCTCGTCGATTTCCGGATCGACGGTGGCCTCCACCGAGATGCCCGACTCCCGCAGTTCGTCCGCCAGGTCTTCGAGGGCGGCCTGCAGGCCCAGGTCGTCGAGCGCCGCCGGGCGGATGCCCCGAATGACCCGCCGGCCGTCCTCGATTCCCTTGGCCAGGCATTTGATCACCGAATCGACGACCGTCCGGGACGACTCGGAGAGGTCACCCTCCCGCAGCGCCTCGAGCAGCATCTTCGAGCCGACGGCGTACTGGACCAGTCCGTCATGAAACTCATGGCACATCAGCAGTTTCTCGTTTTCCTGCGCGTCGATCAGGGTGCGCAGGAGCCGTTCGCTCCGGGCAAGCTCACGATTGGCCACCTCGAGTCCGGTGATGTCGAGCACCGTGCCGATGAATCCCGAAATTTCGCCGCGGTCGTCTGGGATGGGCCGCGCGCCGGCGAGCACGTGACGGATCGTGCCGTCGGGCCTTCGGATGCGCAGGTGCTCGACGTAGGGCCGACACGCCACCACGCTCTCGCTCCACGCGGTCATCACCCTCGCCAGATCGTCGGGATGGACCGCCTGGCTCCAGCGGTGTCCGATGGTCTGCTCGGGGCTCAGCCCGCTGAGATGACACCAGTTGTCGTTCGCGTAGACGCAGTTGCCCTCGGCGTCGGCCCGCAGGATGCCCATCGGGGCCTGCTGCGACAGCATGGCAAACTCCTCGCGGCTGGCCCCCAACTCGCGGCGAACGCGCAGCAGCAAGCCCCCTAGCCCGAGCAGACCCAGGCAGGTAATCGTGCACGCCGCCACGATCCAACCGCTCACCGAGTTCTCCGCGTCGGTGCAAACGCCACACTGCCGGACCAGAATACGTCCGCTGACTGACGGCCGCAGCAGCGCCGGGAGCCGGTCATCACCGTGGCCCCAACCGTGGCCTCAGGGCCCGCCGGGTGACCCACCTCCGGTAGCCGAACATGAACCACAGGCTGGCCCCGGAAAAGAGCACCCGCGTCACCAGGCCCCAGAAGCCCCGCTTGTGCTCGTACTCGATGTGCTCGCGGATTTCGGTGCGGCCCTCGGAGAGGGGCACGAACGAATGCGTGTGTTCCCAGCGGGCGGCAGGCCCAGACGCCTGGACGTCGGTGAAGCCCCGCTCCGACACGTTCCGATGCACCGCTTTCCACCGCAGGGGCAGCGGCCCGACCCAGAGCGTGAACTCCGACACGCTCCCCTCGGCCAGCGGCTCGATCGAGTGCAGCTGCACGATCGTGGGCGGCGGCGTGAGTCGCTTCAGGGCTGAGGTGTCGCGGTGGAAGTCCCGGACGGCCGCCAGGGGGGCGTCGACGGTGAACGCGTAATCGAAGACAGGCATGACCGCATGGTAGGCCGGATCGACGGAAAAAGGGCATGCCTTGCGAGAATTGGCCGGCAGGGTATGCTCACGGCCTCCGTTTCCCGGTCATTTTCGAGGTTTTCCGGTGGCACGTTCCTGTCAGGTCTGCGGCAAGGGCTTCTCGGTCGGCAACCAGGTCACGATCCGAGGCAAGGCCAAGTATCTCGGCGGCGTCGGCACCAAGGTGACCGGCATCACGCGGCGCAAGTTCAAGCCCAACCTGCAGCGGCTGCGGGTCACCATCGGCAACGGCACCAACTCCACCCTGCTCGTCTGCACGCAGTGCATCAAGAGCGGCAACGTGACCAAGCTCGTGAAGCAGAAGCCGTTCCGCCTGCCCAAGGTGGAAAAGTCGAAGCCGGCCGCCGAGGAAGCGGTGCCGTCGGGACCGCGGGCTCGGCCGTAGGCCATTCCGCGCGGCTGACCGTCACGCTGCCCCCCGTTCCCTCGACTTCACGCCCGGCCCATGAGCCTCTCCCGTCAGGACGTCGCCAAGGTCGGCCTGCTCGCGCGGCTGGCCCTGACCGAGGCCGAACTCGAGCGGATGACCGGCGAGCTCTCGAAAATCGTGGGGCTCGTCTCGCAGCTCGGCGAAATCGACACCACGGCCGTCGAGCCGCTGGCCCATCCGCTCGACACCCGGAACGTGTTCCGCGCCGATGAACCGGCCCCGTCATTGACCACGCAACAAGCCCTCGCTTCGGCCCCGCGGCACGACGGTTCGTGCTTCCTCGTGCCGGCCGTCCTCGGGGAGTCGGGCGCCGCCTGACGTCTCGTCGCCCACCGCCCTCGCCCATGCACCCGCTCGCACGCTCCGCCACCGACCTCGTCGCCGCCGTGCGGTCCGGCGACCTGACGGCGGTGGCCTGCACCGAGGCGTTCCTCGATCGGATCGAGGCGCTCGACGGCCGGATCAACGCATTTCTCGCCGTGGACCGCCAGCGGGCGCTGGATCAGGCCGCCACGATCGACGCCCGCCGCAAGGCCGGCCAGCCGCTCGGCGCGCTCGCGGGCCTGCCCGTGGCCGTGAAAGACGCGCTCTGCACGATCGACTTCCCGACCACCTGCGCCTCGCGGATGCTGGCCGGCTATCGTCCCCCCTACGACGCCGACGTGGTGGCCCGACTGCGGCGGGCCGACGCGGTGATCGTCGGCAAGACCAACATGGACGAGTTTGCGATGGGGGGCTCCAACGAGAACTCCGCCTTCGGCGCCGTCCATAACCCCTGGAAACTGGACCGCGCTCCGGGCGGCTCGAGCGGCGGCTCGGCGGCCTGCGTGGCCGCCGACATGGCGCCGGTGGCCATCGGCTCCGACACCGGCGGCTCGATCCGGCAGCCGGCCGGCCTCTGCGGCATCACGGGGTTCAAGCCCACCTACGGCCGGATCAGCCGCCGCGGCCTGGTGGCCTTCGCGTCGAGCCTCGACCAGGTAGGGCCGATGGCCCGCTCGGCCGCCGACTGTGCGTTGGTGATGGAGACGATCGCGGGCCACGACCCGGGCGACGCGACCTCGCTCGCCGACCCGGTGCCCGCCTACACGCAGCACCTCGCGGGATCGCTCGCGGGCCTGCGAATCGGCCGTGTGGCCGAGCACTACGGCGCGGGCCTCGATCCGGAGGTGGCCCACGGCGTCGAGGAGGCGTTTGCCGCGTTCAAGGCGGCGGGTGCGACGATCCA
>CAXNGP010000310.1:0-3619 GCA_964201845.1 Pirellulales bacterium | reverse complement strand
CCTGATCCCGGCTGGAACCGGGTTCAACACCTTCCAGTCGGCCGAAGTGCGGGTGCGGCCGGAGGCGCTCGAATCGCTGCGACTGGATCGCGAGAGCCTGCTGACGAGGCAGTTTCCGCTGCTCGAGGCCGCCCGGGGCGACGGGGCCGAGGCCAGTGGAGACGCCGTTACCGGGGTCGCCACGGTCGAATCACCGGGCGAGGCGGAGTGAGCCGCCCACCGGGGCTGTTCCGGTCGGGTGGCCTGGTGGTGTTGCGTCGATCGTGACGGTCGGTGGGGCCTGCACGAAACGGGTTTTTTGATTCGAGCGACGTGTCGAACTAGCCTCCCAGGGAGTGATTCCATCTCCCGGGAGAGCCTGCGATGCTCCGCTGTCTACCGTCGCTCGTGATCGTGCCCGCTTTGCTCGTCGCCGCGCCGGCCCTTGGGCAGCTCACGCCCTACAACCCGTACGCCGACAGCCAGGAGATGCCCGCTCCGCTCGCGGCCGACGGCACGATCCAGTGGGGGGTGTTCTACAAGTCGGCCGCCATCCAGTCCGCGTACCTGCGGCTCTGGAACCTGGGAGCCTGCCGCGGCACCAATCGCGCGATCACGGAGCCGGTCAACCGCAACAAGGTGATCATCGACCGGCTGCCGGAGTCGGACTACGAGGGCAAGGTCGTCGCCGCCACCGGCACCCTCGCGGGAGGCCTGGTGGCATTCGCCGAGTCGCACGCCGCGGAGGCCGGCGAGCCGCTGGTGGCGCAACTCCATCCGGCGGGCGTGACCCGCTTGCGGGTCACGGGACGCGTGCCGGCCACCGTACTCAAGCCGGGGCTGATCGTGCGGCTGGTGGCCGAGGTCGACGAGCGGGGACGGGTCGACGCGCCGATCACCGCCTTCGACGTCGTCACGCCGTCGGCGGACTTCAAGCCCGATCCCGTCAGGCCTGGTGTTCGGGGCACGATCGTCGCGGAGGTGAAGCGGGTCCACCAGGACGTGGTCACGCTGATGGTGCCCGCCGGCTCGGTGCGGCGGCTGACCGTCAAGGTGGCCCCGGACGCGATCGCCACGGTCGACGCCGCGCTGCTCGATCTCGTCGCGGCCGGTGACTCGATCAGCATCACGGGGCGGATGTGGGCGGGGGATGGCGCCATGGGAGCCGGCACGGTGTTCGCCTCCGAGGTCACGATCACGAAGTCACCGTTGCCGGGCGAAGTGGTCGTCCCCGCCGCGGGCGCCGTGGCCGGTCGGCCGTGACGTGAATCGCTGGAAAACCGCTCCGGCAGCCCCTACAGTGACATCGAGGGCGGCGGCCACCGTGGCCGCAGCCGGGGCCGAACCAAGGGGCGGCGGGATCTGGACCCGCCACGAGCCATGAATCGGGCGAGCACCTGGGTGGTGACCGACGGCGGTCGCACGCCCGTCGCGAAGGTCGCTGCCCGAACGCTCCGCAAGCGGCTCGAGGCGGTGTGGCGGGAGCTCGGTGCGGCCTGTCGCCCGCGGCACGATCCCGAGCGGGTGCATCAGCTCCGGGTGGCCACCCGCCGGACGCTGGCGGCGCTCACGGCTTTCCGTGGCGTCGTTCCCGGCAAGCAGCGGATCTGGTTCGAGAAGCGACTGCGGCGGATTCGGCGGGCCGCCGGCAGCACCCGCGATCTCGACGTGCTCACGGGGCGGTTGCAGCACGAGGCGCTCGCGCTGACGGCCGCCTCGACCACGCACACCAGGGCGACGCTCATCCGCGATCGGCTGGTGACGATGCTGGCGAAGCGGCGGGACGTGTCCCGGCAGCCGATCCGTGCGGTGCGGGACGAGTTGCGGGCCGCCGATTGGCCGGCGCGCGTGGAGCGGCTGATCGACGCGGTGACGTCGGCCGGCAGCGACGAGACGTTCGCCGTCTACGGCCGCCGCCGCTTCCGGCAGATGCTGGAGCGGTTCTTCGGCCAGGCCGATCGCAGGCTCGACGAGGCCCCCGAGATCCATCGCCTGCGCATCTCCGGCAAGAAACTCCGCTACGCCCTCGAGATCTTCGCACCGGTGTTTCCCGCGGCCGAGCGGACGGCCTGTCACGACGCGCTCGAGCGGCTGCAGGAGACGCTGGGCGAGTTCACCGACCACGCTTCCGCGGCCGATCGATTTCGGCGCTGGGCCCGAGAAAAGGGCGTGGGACCCGATCGCAAGGCGATCGCGGCCCTGCAACGGATGGAGGACGATCGCGCCGAGGAGGCCCGCCGGGCCTTCGTGAAGTGGTGGAAGCCTGCTCGGCGCCGGGAGCTGCGGCGGAGTTTCGAGCGCACGGTGCGCCGCAAGCTGGCATGATCAAGACTGCCGTGAAGACGCCGCGATCGACGACTCGCCCACGCCGGCGGACGCTGCTCGCCTTCGTGCTCGGCGCCGCCTGGCCGCTGGCCGTCTCGGGCAGCGGTTTCGAGCCGACGGAGGCCGCCGCGCCGGCACCCCCGGGGCCGGCTCCCGCGGGCATGGCCTGGATCCCCGGGGGCGAGTTCTCCATGGGCTGCGCCGACCCGCGGCGGCTGCCGTTTGGCGGGAGCGATCCCATGGCCGACGCGCGGCCCATCCACCGCGTCAAGCTCGACGGCTTCTGGATGGACGTCCACGAGGTGACCAACGGCGCGTTCGCCGACTTCGTCAAGGCCACCGGCTACGTGACGGTGGCCGAGCGCCCTCCCCGGCCCGAGGACTTTCCCGGCGCGCCGGCGGAGAATCTCGTGGCGGGATCGGTCGTGTTCGCCCCACCAACCGAGGCCGTGCCCCTCCGTGACGAGACGGGCGCCGCCCACCTCCGCTGGTGGTCGTATGTGCCCGGTGCCTGCTGGAAGCACCCGACGGGGCCCACCAGCTCGATCGAAGGACGTGCGAACGAGCCCGTTGTGCACGTGGCGTTCGCCGACGCCGAGGCCTACGCCGCCTGGGCTGGCAAGCGGCTGCCCACGGAGGCCGAGTGGGAGGGTGCCGCCCGGGGTGGCCTGACCGGGGCCACGTATCCGTGGGGAGACGAGTTCCGGGCCGGGGGCACGTGGATGGCGAACACCTGGCAGGGACGGTTTCCCGTCGAGAACACGCGGGCCGACGGGTTCCCCGGCCTCGCCCCGGTCGGTCACTACCCGGCCAACGGCTACGGCCTGTTCGACATGTCGGGGAACGTTTGGGAGTGGTGTGGCGACTGGTATCGCCCGGACACGTACGCCCGCGACGCCCGGCAGGGCACGGTCACGAATCCCCGCGGCCCGGCCGACAGTTTCGATCCCCAGGAGCCGGGGCAGCCCAAGCGGGTGCAGCGGGGCGGCTCGTATCTCTGCTCCGACCAATACTGCTCCCGCTACATCGTGGGCACCCGTGGCAAGGGTGAGGTGTCGAGCGGCACCAACCATCTCGGTTTCCGCTGCGTGAAGGCGCCGTAGGGGGGCCGGAGCACGCGGCTGCGGGGGGCTGTGGCCAGCGCGGATTCGGGGCCGGCGGCGACCGTACCAGGTTCGTGCAGGCTCAGGGTTGCCCATGCCATCTCGCCGGACGCTCCCTTCGGGCATCCTGCCCTCCGGTCGCTCGGAGGAAACCTCGCTGCGCACTCCTTGCTGCGCTCGGTTTCCTACGCCGCTCGATCGGCATGGGCAAC
>CAXNGP010000309.1:0-3643 GCA_964201845.1 Pirellulales bacterium | reverse complement strand
GGGGAACTCGCCTTTCACTGGGGCCTGCCGGCGTCGTGCGGGGTCGTGCTGTTCCGGTTCACGGCGTCTTCGCCCGAGATGTTTCTTCAGCGGGTCAAGGACCTGATAGCGGCTGAGTCAGATATTGGCTTCGGCGGCAAGTTCTGCGTCGTCGAGGCGGATCGCGTGCGCAGCCGTCCGTTGGGCCGCATTTCTTAAGCCTTCGCTCGGTTTCTCGGTCGGCCTTCCTGTAATGGCCGAGTGATCCCTTCCATCACCCGCCGCTTGGGGAGGTCGTTGGTGATCCCGCAGTACAGGGAGCCGTCGGAGCAGCGCAGCAGGTAGACGAGCCAGCGGGAGGAGGGGCGACCGCGAGGGACAGGCATGAGCTCGATCATGGCTTCCGAGGCGCGCCGCTGAACAGGAGCTGGAGGGCGGCAAACATTTCGGGCGTGAGGGATGCCAGCCGAACTCGAACTTCCTCAGGCAGCTGGTCCCACACGGCAAGACGTCCGGATTCGGCCACAAAGGTGGGAATTTCGGCCTTTGCACACAAATGTGCACGCTGCTTAGCAGACTTGGTAGTTTTCCTCGGGCGAGACGAGGTTCGTTCGAGTCCCTCGCCGCCCAGTTCACGACAGGTTTGGAGCATCGGCCACCGGAGGACAGCCAGGATGGATCCGTTCATGCAAGCTGCCATCGAGGAGGCGGAGGTGGGGCTCGCCGAAGGTGGCATCCCGATCGGGTCGGTCGTCGTTCATGACGGCCGGATCGTGGGCCGCGGACACAACCGCCGCGTCCAGCAGGGCAGCGCGATCCTCCACGGCGAGATGGACGCGCTCGAACGGACCGGCCGGCGGCCCGCCTCGTTCTACCGCGAGTGCACGCTCTACACGACGCTCTCACCGTGTCCGATGTGCACCGGTGCCATCCTGCTCTACCGGATCCCGCGGGTGATCGTCGGCGAGAACCGCTCGTTTCTCGGCGAGGAAGCCCTGCTGGCATCCCGCGGCGTGACGGTCGAGGTCCGCGACGACGACCGTTGCATCGAACTGATGCGGCAGTTCATGACGCGGCACCCGGGCCTGTGGGCCGAGGACATCGGCGAGTGACCCGCCCCGACCAGCGGGCCGGAGCACTGAAATCACTCGTTTTTCGCCGGCCAAGACGCCTTCGCCCCAACCGGCTACGATGGGTCCTGGGGCATGAGAGGTTCGTCATGAACGAGTTCGAGAACGGCACGGTGGCGTCGGCCACCGAGATGGCCGGCGGTTTCGTTTCTCCGCTCGCCCGGCCGCAGGCGAGCGAGCCTGCGGGCAGTCTGCAGCCCGGCAGACCGGTTCTTGGCACGCTGCCATTCCGGCCCGGCTTCCGCCGCCCCATGGCCCTGATCCACGTGATCGACGATGGCCGCGAGACGGGCGAAATCGTCCGCATGCGGGGCGATCGCCTGCTGATCGGCCGCGTCGATGGTGACATCGTGGTACCGCACGACATCTGCATGTCACCCGCCCATGCCGCGATCGAGCGACTCGACGACGGCGGCTGGTTGCTCAGCGACCTGGGGAGTTCCACCGGCACCTTCGTCCGAGTCACCTCCGCACGGCTCGTCACCGGCACGGTCATCCAGGTGGGCAGGACGCGTCTGAGCTTCGAGGAAACCGGCCCGACCACAGGCTGGCTGGTGGAGCGTTCGGCCGGCGGCCCGGGCCGGCGGCATGAATGCCGGGCACCCCGCGCCACGATCGGCCGCGCCGAGATCGGCCCCGACGTCCCGCTGAGCGACCCGTTCCTGAGCCCGACCCACGCGACGATCCAGCGCATGCCTCGGGGTTGGCGGATCACCAACTCCGGCTGGAACGGGCTCTGGGTGAGGATCGATCAGCCGGTGAGGATGGCTGCGGCGAGTCAGTTCCTCTGCGGCGAGCAGCGGTTCGTGTTCGAGCCGCTGGGCTGACCGTTCAGGCTCCGACGAGCATCCAGTCGGGCAGGCGACGGACACGACCCTCGCGATCCACGCAGACCACGGTGGTCGAGCCCGTGACGATGATCCGGCCGTCGCGGATCACCTCGTAGCCGTGCTTGATGTGGGCCGCGCCCACCTTCTCGACCCGTGTCCTCAGCAGCAGCAGATCGTCGTACTCCGCAGGAGCGAGGTACTGGCAGCGGGCCTCGCTGACGACCATGAACAGCCCGGCATCCTCAAAGGCCCGGTAGGTGTGACCATGGGCCCGGAGCATTTCCGTTCGGCCCATCTCGAAGTACGTCAGGAAGTTGGCGTGATGCACCCGCCGCTGCCCGTCCGTCTCCTGGTAACGGACGCGGATCTCCAACTCGTGCGCGTCGGCCATCGGCTCCTCCTGATTGCGGCCGCCATCGATTGACCGCGATGGCCGCGAGACTCTATCCTGCGGCTCCAGAGCCGGCAAAACCGGCGGAGCCGTCGACATGGTTTCGCCGGCGCTGCCCACCATGTGGAGAAGCAAGCGTGAGCCTCGGCGATGCCGGCGAGAACACGGGGATCGGATTTGCGACGGCCCGGGGCCGGAACTGGCCCACCCTGCGCCAGTTCACCGTGTTCCTCGAGAACCGCGTGGGCCAACTGTTGGAGGTGGTCCGTCGGTTCGAGGGTTCGCGGGTCAGGATCGTGGCGCTGTCGATCACCGACGCCGGCGAGTGTGCCTTCGTCCGGTTCCTGCTGAGCCACCCCGAGCAGGGCCGCGAGATCCTGGAGCGGGCCGGCCTCCCGCTGATCGAGAGCGATCTCCTCGGCGTCGAACTACCCGACGACCATCAGCCGCTGCTGCGGATCTGCACCGCCCTCCTCCAGGCCGAAGTCAACATCATCCAGGCCTACCCGATCCTCGTGCGTCCCCGCGGCAGGCCCGCGGTCGCACTGATGGTCGACAACACGGAGATGGGGCTCGAAACCCTGGCCGGCCGGGGCTTCACGATGATCACCGAGGGCGACCTCAACGAGGACGAGTGACGGCGGCCGCGGCGGCCTACGCCCGGGACGCCCGCCTCAGGTGAACATGTCGTTCGGCACCTCGGTGAGTTGCCGCACGACGATCTTTTGAACGGTCTCCCAGGCGACCGCCGTCAGCGTCACTGAGCCGTCGGCCGCCTGGCTGGCGAACAGCCCGTGCGTGCCGCGCGACCAGTTCGCGTCATACCACTCGGGGAGGATCACGCTGCCGCCCGCGAGGTGAAGTTCGATGACGGCCCCGTGCTGCCGCTCGGCCCACAGCCGGCCCACCAGAATCGCCGTCGGATTGCTACCCTCCGTGACCAAACCGCCCCCTCCTTCGGCGGCCGTCCACGCAGCCGGTTCGAAGCCCTCGGCCGCAGGCTGCTCGGGCCGGTTGCCGATGAAGTCCCACGTTTCACCCGCTTCGGCGTCTCCACCACCGTCCGCGGACTCGGCCGACACCGGTGGCTCGACGAACGGTTCGGGAGGTGGCTGAAACTGGAGGTCGGGCACGCTCGATGCCGGAGGCGGAAGTGGTGGGGCCGGCGGCAGGACCTTCGCCGGCTCAACCTTCACGGAGACGGCCTTCGCCGGGGCGGCCTTGGCCGGCTCGACCGTGGCCGGGGCGACCCGGCCCGCCTCGCCCACCCGTGGAATCGTCACGTCGCTGTCACACTTGCTGCACTTCCCCCG
>CAXNGP010000308.1:0-3661 GCA_964201845.1 Pirellulales bacterium | reverse complement strand
TCGTCATCCCGAGCACGCTCGAGCCGAGGGTGGCCACCATGTCGTCGAGCTGGTCGTAGCGGATCGGCTCGACCGTCTTGGCCGTCACCTGCCCCGGATACGGACCAGCCACCAGAAACCCGGTGGCTGCCGTCGCCTCGAAGTCACCGGGCTCGAGCAAGTCACCGGCGACCTGCATCCGCAGGAACTCGTCGTAGGGTAGATCCGCATTGAGCGCCTTGATCACCCAGTCGCGGTAGTGATGCGCGTTGGGCCGATCGCCGTCGAACTCGTAGCCGCTGCTCTCGCCAAACCGGACCGTGTCGAGCCAGTGGCGGGCCCACCGCTCGCCGAATCGCGGGCTGGCCAGCAGCCGATCGACGAGCGATTCGTAGGCCTCGGGTGAGGCGTCGTCGAGAAACTGCTTCAGCTCCTCTGGCGTCGGCGGCAGGCCGGTGAGATCGAAGAACACCCGGCGGGCCAGGGTGGCTTTGGCGGCCTCCGGAGCCGGGGCGATCCCGGCCGCCCGCTGCCCGGCGAGGATGAACTGGTCGATGTCGTTCCTGGCCCAGCCCTCGTCTTCGGGTTGCGGCGGCGAGACCGCACCGAGCCGACGATACGACCAGTGCTGGCGGCCGGCCGCCGCGTCGATCACCCGCTCGTCGAGCGTGGCCGCCTGCTCGTTCCGGGGATCGGGAGCCCCCATCTCGACCCATTTCTCGAAGTCGGCAATCACGGCGTCGGGCAGCTTGCCCGCCGGCGGCATGTCGAAGCCCTCGTGCTTGAGCGCCGCAAGGATCAGGCTGGCCTCCTTGTCGCCGGGTACCACGGCCGGGCCGCTCTCGCCCCCCTTCGCCATACCGGGGCGGGAGTCGAGCAGGAGTTCCGCCTTGAGCTTGCCCCCCGCCAGGGCCTCGGCCGAATGGCAGGAGTAGCAGTGCTGCACGAGCACCGGCCGGATCTTCGACTCGAAGAACACGAGTTGCTCCGGCGACGGCGAGGCGGCCACCGGGCCGGCGGCCAGGCAGACCAGGGTCAGGGCCGCATGGCGGAGTCGAGCGAGAGGCAGAAGGGGCGTCATCGCGGTCTCCGAACTGCATCTGCAACGACGCAAGTCTTCGGGTCATTGACTCCTCAAAGATACACTTCGATTTCATCCCGAACAACCAATCCATTCCGCATGATCGGACCGGGCCGCTGCGTCGTGGGTTCCGCGGCTCGGGGTTGCCCGTGCCCTCTCGCTGGACGTTCCCTCCGGCCCTCCAGGCCTCCGGTCACTGCGTGTCCGCTCGCTTCGGCATCCTGCCTGCGCTCGCTTCCACAGCTCGCTCGAGGGCACGGGCAACCCCGAGCACGTCCAGCGGATGACGATGCCCGCGTTCGGATTCGTCTGAACGAACGCCGCACGCCATTCCGCGCACGAGCACGGCCGCCCGGAGGTGCGGCCGCCGGGCGGAGGCCCGGCAAGGCTGCAGGGGGCATGGAGGCCCCTGCAGCCCTACTCCAGCGTTCTCTTTCCGCGGAGCAGGTGGTGGTAGTGCTGGGCGAAGCGGTGGGCTTCGTCGCGGACGTATTCGAGCAGCCGCAGGGAGAAGGAGTCGCGGGAGAGCCGGAGGGGTTCGCTCTGTCCCGGCAGAAACACCTCCTCCTCCCGCTTGGCGAGCGAGATCACGCAGGGGGCCTCCACGCCGAGGCTCTCGAGCGCGTCGAGGGCGGCCGAGAGCTGGCCCTTGCCGCCGTCCACCAGGAACACGTCGGGCAACGTGGCCCCGTCGCGGACGAGTCGCGCGAACCTCCGCGACACCACCTCGTGGATGCTCTTGAAGTCGTCGATGCCATCCACGCCCTTGATCCGATACCGCTTGTAGCCCGGCTTGAACGGCAGCCCGTCGATGAACTGCACCAGGCTGGCCACCGTCTCGTTGCCGGCCAGATGGGCGATGTCGACGCCCTCGATCACCCGCGGCGGCGCGGGCAGCCCGAGCACCTTCTGGAGCCCGGCGAGGCCCTTCTTGGGATCGACGAGGAACACCTCGGGCTGCACGTGCTCTTCCAGATCGCCGCGCTGGTCCAGCGTCTCCAGCAGCCGGATCTCGTCGCGGAGCCGGGCGGCCCGTTCGAACTCGAGCCGCCCGCTGGCGGCGAGCATCTCGGCCTTCATCTCCTCGAGCAGTCGCTGCTTGCCGCCGTCGAGAAAGGTCTTGAGGCGGTTGATGTCGCGCCGGTAGTCCTCCTTGGAGATCCGGAGGTTGCAGGGCGCGGTGCACTGGTCGATCGAGGCCAGCAGGCAGGGCCGGAACCACCGCCAGCGCTCATCGTCGGCGTCGATGTCGAGCGTGCAGGTGCGAAACTTGAAGATCCGCTGGAGCACGACGATCGCCCCGCGGAGGCTGCCGGCGCTCGTGAAGGGCCCGTAGAGCTTGACCCCCTTCTGCCGCGGCGTGCGGGTGAACTCGACCCGGGGGAAATCCTCGTGGGTCGTGATCTGGAGGTAGGGGAAGGTCTTGTCGTCCTTCAAGTCGCTGTTGAACTTCGGCTGCACGTCCTTGACCAGCCGGCTTTCCAGCAGCAGCGCGTCGACCTCGCTCTCGGCCTCGAGGTAGTCGATGTCGCGGATCTCGCGGACGAGGTCGGCGGTGCGGCGGTCCTCGGCCGCGGCCTTGAGGAAGTAGGAGCCGGCCCGGGCCCGGAGGTTCTTGGCCTTGCCCACGTAGATCACCCGACCGGCCGCGTCCTTCATCAGGTAGACGCCCGGGGTCGCGGGAAACGACCGCACCTTCTCCGCGGCGGCGGAGCGGTCGCGGGCCGCGGCGGCCGCGTCGGTGTCGGCCGGCAGCGTCTCGCCCTGGCGGGAATGGTCGGCGTCGGTGGGGGGCGTCGTCATCGCACCCCCAGTCTAGACGCCGCGGGCGGCGTGGGCGGACGTCGGTCGCCTGCTCTGGGTCAGCCTGCCGCCGCCCGGACGCCGGCCGAGAACTGCGAGGTGTCGGTAGGCACGCTGCTCACCAGTTTGGTCGCCGTGGCGGAGATCCAGGCGTTGACCGGGATCCCGGCGGCGGTGAGCGTCGCGTTGATGCTCGCCGAGGTGCTCGTCAGGGTCACGTCGCGGAAGCCGATCAGCGTCCGGCCCTGGACGGTGCCCGCCGACGTCGCGTCGGTCGACGGACTCCAGAAGTACTGGATCCGGAACACGTCGCCGGCTCGACCCGCGATCGTGCCCGCGATCACGATCCGACTGCTGTTCACGCGAGCCGAGGTCAGCCGCGGGGCCACCTGGCTGCGATTCGCGCCCTGGAGCAGGGAGATGCCGCCGCGGACGTTCCCGTAGATGGAGTTGGACAGGATCGCGTTGCCGAGCGTCGTCGCCCCGGAGAGCACCACGCCAATGCCACCGTTGCGGTCGATCTGGTTCGACTGGATCCGGTTCCCGGCGGCACCGAGCGTGAGCACGACGCCCTGGAGGCGGTTCTGCGAGACCACGTTGCCGGACACCGTGGAGTTGGTGTTGCCGGCGATGATCATGCCGTTTTCCTGGTTCGTCTTCAGCGTGTTGCCGGAGATCGTCATCGCCGAGGGTGCGGCTCCCGCCACCACCTCGGTGCGGATGCCGGTGAGGCCGCTGCCCGTGATCGTGTTGTTGCTGACGGTGACGCCTGTCGCCGGACCGCTGACGACGACGCCG
>CAXNGP010000307.1:0-3686 GCA_964201845.1 Pirellulales bacterium | reverse complement strand
CCGTCCCAGCGGCTGATGAAGAGCGACGCCACCGAGCAGACCCGGGGCGAGAGCCCAGCCTCGATCCGCCGCTCGATGCCGCGCAGGTAGGCCTCGGCGGCGGCCAGATACTGCTCCCGCGTGAAGAGCAGCGTCACGTTCACCGGCACCCCCGCGGCGATCGCCTCCTCGATTGCCGGGAGCCCCTCGGGCGTGCCGGGAATCTTGATGAACAGGTTCGGCCGGCCAGCGCGGGCGTGGAGCGCCTTGGCCTGGGCGAGCGTGGCGGCGGTGTCGTAAGCGAGCCGGGGCGAGACCTCGAGCGACACCCAGCCGTCGATGCCGTTGGACCGGTCGTGCACCGGGCGGAACAGATCCGCCGCCCGTTGCAGATCCTCGATCGCGATCTCGAAGAAGGCCTCCTCGGCGGCGAGGCCGCGGGCCCCGAGGGCCGCCAGTGCCCCGTCGTAGAAGGTCGTGTCCTTGACGGCGGCGTTGTAGATCGAGGGGTTGCTGGTCAGCCCCGTCACATGCAGCTCGCGGATGTAGCGTGCGAGCGTGCCGTCGTCGAGCATCCCCCGGGTGATGTTGTCGAGCCAGAGGCTTTGGCCGACGCGAGCCAGGGCGGCGGTGGAGGCGGACATGGCGGACTCCGTGGATAGGGGGCTCTCGGCTGAGCCGACACTATACCGCCGCTCACCGTCCGCTTGCAGCCTCGTCGTCGAGGTCACCGTCGTCGGAGTCGCCTGAGAAGGCCTCGACGTCGCCGAGATCGTCCTCCTCCCATTCGTCCTCGTCCTCATCGTTTTCAAACGAAGCCGCCGCCGGCAGGGTGTCCGCATGCGGCTGGATCTTCAGCTTCCGCGGGGCGGGGTCGGGGGGCAGGGGGTCGGTGCCGGTGCGGGCGGCCCACTCCTCCATCGTGATCAGCACCTCGCGGGCCTGGCTCCCCTTGTATTCGCCCACCACGCCGTCTTCGGCCATGAAGTCGATCAGGCGGGCTCCGCGGCCGTAGCCCACGCCCAGCGCCCGCTGCAGCAGCGAGACGCTGCCGCGGCCCTCGCGGATGATCACCTCGACAGCCGCCTCGTAGAGGTCGTCCTTGTCGCGGGGATCCTCGCCCTTCTTGCCCTCCGCGTCCTCCGCCCCAGCGGGCTGGAGGTTGACGAGCTCGGCGGCGTACTGCGGCTCGGTCGTGCCGATCGCGCCCATCACGCGGCCGATCTCCTCGTCGGAGAGGAACGTGCCCTGGCCACGGAGGATCTGGCTGGTTCCGGGCGAGAGGAAGAGCATGTCGCCGTTGCCGAGCAGCCGCTCCGCACCCATCTCGTCGAGCACCACGCGGCTGTCGGTGCGGCTGGCCACCTGGAAGGCGATCCGGGCGGGCAGATTGCTCTTGATCAGGCCGGTGATCACGTCGACCGTCGGCTTCTGCGTGGCCAGGATCAGGTGGATGCCCACCGCCCGGCTCTTCTGCGCGAGCCGGATGATGTGGGCCTCGATCTCCTTGCCGGCCGTCATCATCATGTCGGCGATCTCGTCGGCGATCATCACGATGAAGGGCATGGTCGTGGGGATCGCGGCCGCCTCCTCCTCGCTGGCCGGGTTGATCCGCTTCAGGAGCTCCTCGCGCCCAAGGGCGTTGTATTGCGTCAGGTGCCGCACTCCGACCTTGGCCAGCAGCGCATACCGCTGCTCCATCTTCTCGACGGCCCAGGCCAGGATCGCCTCGGCCTTCTTCATGTCGGTGACCACCGGGTGCATCAGGTGGGGCAGCGACTTGTAGGGTGTGAGCTCGACCATCTTGGGGTCGATCATCAGCATCCGGACCTCGTCGGGCCGCCTCGTCATCAGCATCGAGACGATGATCGAGTTCAAGCAGACCGACTTGCCCGTGCCCGTTCGGCCGGCGATCAGCAAGTGCGGCATGCTGGCCATGTCGACCACCATGGGGTTGCCGGCCACGTCCTTGCCCAGGAAGATCGGAATCTTCATCGAGCGGCTCTTCGACTGCGTCTCCTCGATCACCTCGCGGAGACGGACCATCTGCCGGGTGGTGTTTGGCACCTCGATGCCGACCGAGTTCTTGCCCGGGATCGGAGCCACGATCCGGACGCTGGGCACGCGGAGCGCGATCGCCAGGTCGTCGGCGAGGTTGGTGATCTTGGCCAGTCGCAGGCCGGCTTCGAGCTCGATCTCGTATTGCGAGATCACCGGGCCGGTCTCGATCTCGACCACCTTCACCTTGAATCCGAACTCGCCGAAGGTCTTCTCGAGCACCTTCGCCCGGTCCCGCACCTCCTGCTCCTGCTGGTCGAGCTGGAGGTATTCGGTGGCCAGGAGCAGGTCGAGCGACGGCAGTTCGTAGTCGCCGACGGGGTCCGGTGAGAGCTCGAGATGGGCGGCGGGCGCGGCCCGACGGCTCGCGCGGGTGCGGATCGGCACGGCGGCGGCGGTTTCGGCCTCGTCTTCCTCCGCCTCGTCGGCGTCGGCCTCGGTCGCGACCGCGTCCGGCAGTTCGTCGTCACACTCGACGGCGGGCTCGACCGGTGTCGCCACTGGCGGCTCGCGTCGCCGGACGCGGACCGTCGGCTCCTGGTCGTCGGCCGGCTGGTCGTCGTCGTCGGCTTCGGGCGTGAGCACCGATAGCCGGCGCCGCAGCCCGGGGAACGCCGCGGCCAGGTCGACCTGCTCCGCATCGGGATCGTTCGCGGCGGCCTGCTTGGCGGCGCGGCGGAGCCGGACGTTGCCGGCCGCGGTGGCAACGGTGACCGCCACGGCGTGGGCGGCGGACCAGGTCGTGCGGCCGAGGCTGGCGAGGACCGTGTCCATCGCGACGAACAGGCCGCCGGCCAGGATCGCCGTCAGCAGGATGGCGGCGCCGGCGCGGGCGAGGTAGGCCTCGGCGAGGTAACGGCCGACCTCACCCAGGCGGCCGCCCGGTCCCCAGAGTGGCCGCGGCAGCGAGTCGGGCAGAAACAGGGCAAGCAAGGTGCAGGCGGCAGCCATGGCGATCGCGGCGCCGGCCGTGCGCACGGGCAGATCGACCAGCGGCCGGCGGGCGAGCAACGCCACGTCGAGCGCGACGAGCAACCCCAGCCCGAACCAGGTCGCCAGGCCGATGGCCTCGTACAGGCCGCCCGCCACCGCGGAGCCGATCAGGCCGCAGGCGTTGGCGGGAGGGGCGTTGGGAGGAAACGTGCGCGAGAGCGGCGGGTCACCGGGGTGAAAGCTGGCCAGGGCCACGAGCAGGAAGCAACACGTGGCCAGGAGCACGAGCGCCGTCAGGTCGCGGACCCGGTTCCGGGTGCGCGCGGGCTCCGCGGCCCGGGCGGCGGCTCCACGGGCCGCAGCGGGAAACAAGGGGATGGAGGCGGTTTGCTCGACGGTTGCCATGGGTGCTTTCGAGGGCGTGGGCGCAGGGGCTGCGCAACTCTACAGGCCGGTTTTCGGCGCGGAGTCGGAGACCGGCGTGGCGAGGTCGATCCGCCTGGTGGGGTTGCGCCGTGCGTGTCGATGGCGAAAGAACTGCCGGCCCGCGGTACGATCCACGGGCCATTCACACCGGTTCAGCCCCGCCCGATGCCCACCGCCGACTCGTCGCCCGGAACGATCGCGCTGGGGGTGGTGGCCGGGCTGGTGGCGGCGTTCGCCAGCGCGGTGTCGTATCTGGTGTCGCGGCACCACGGGAATCGGTCCGGGGGAGG
>CAXNGP010000306.1:0-3706 GCA_964201845.1 Pirellulales bacterium | reverse complement strand
CTTCCGGCTCGCCCTTGGCGAGCCGTACGAGCCCGCGGGTGTCGAGCAGGTCGGGCAGCGGGCCCAGTTCGGCGATCGCCTTGTCGATCAGGGTGCCGGCTTCGTCCACCGTCGCGGGCTTGGCCAGATGGAACGCCAGATTGTTGGAGACGATGGCCGCCGCGGACGCGGTCAGGGTGGGCTCGGCGAGCAGTTTGCGGTAGATCGCCACCGCCTCCGACGTGCGGCCCTGGAGCGTCTGCAGCTCCGCATCGATCAGGCGGACGACGATGCTGCCCGGGTCGAGTCGCTTGCCCTTCTCGATCCAGGGGCCGAGCCGGCCGGCGACGAGCGTCGCCGCCGCGTCGTCCACCTGCGACCGGAGCACCTGGATCCCCAACGACAAGGCGCGCTCGAGCGACAGGGCGTCCCAGTTGGCCTCGAGCAGATCCAGCGCCTCCGCGGCGCGACCCTGACGGCCGAGGAACTCCACCCGCGCCCGGATGCCCGCGATATCCATGCCGGCATACTGTTCGAGCACGCGGTCGGCGGCCTTCGGGAAACCCAGGTCTTCCATCAGCCGGGCCACGGCGGCCAACTGGGCGGGCTTGTCGACCGGCACGGGGCCTCCCGGCATCAGCCGCTTGGCGTAGTCGATCGCCTGCTCGCGGTTGTTTTCCGCGATCGCCAGCTTCGCCTGGAGCGCCAGGGTGATCGCCGAGTCGGGGGAGGTCTTCTCCAGCCGACGCATCCAGGTTTTCGCCGTCGAGGCCTCGCCGTGGGTGATCAGCTTTTCGATCAGCAAGGCGACATAGGCCGGCGGCGTCTTCGGATTGGCCACCAGCGCCACGAGATCGTCGCGGGCGGCCGGCCAATCACCCAGCTTTTCCCGCAACTGCGCCCGCATCATCCGTTCGGCGGCGCTCAGGGGCTGACGCTCGGCCAACTCGTCGAGCAGATCCACGGCCTTCCGCCAGCTGGCCGGCTCCGGCCGGTTGGACAACAGCGAGATCTCGAGGCCGAGGTCGTCGCTCGACAGCGGCTCGCCGATCACGCGGTTGGCCTGGAGGAGTTCCAACGCCTTGAGAAGGTCCCGGTAGGTGCCCTGGCCGCCGCCGAGCTCCGCCAAGGCGCGGCGGGCCCATGGCTTCGCCGTCTCCGCTTCCGCGCCGTCAGCCGCCAGAATCCGCTCGAGCAACTGCCGCGCTTCGGCGTGCCGGCCCTTGCCGATCTGGAACGCGGCGAGGTTGCGGAGCACATCCATGTTGTCGGGCCAACGGCGCTCCGTGTCCTCGAGCAGCTTGCCGGCCTCGTCGCCCCGCCCGAGGATCTGGTAGCCCTGGGCCTGAGCCAGCTGCCGGCGCGGTTCCGGCAGCAGCGCACCGCCCCGTTCGAGCGCGGTGACCGCCTGAGCGGGAGCGTTGGCCGCGAGCCGCTGGCTGAACAGGGCGAACCAGGTCTCAGGCTGCTTCGGTGCCAACTCGGTGGCCCGCTCGAGGATTTCGCCGGCTCGCTCGATCTTGCCCGAGCGGACGAGCAGCTGCCCGAGCCAGAGCAGGTCTTCGGGGTTCTGGGTGTCGCCGGCGACGCTCTGTTCGGCCAACGCGACCGCGTCGTCGAACTTGCCGGCCCGCAGTTCCACCTCCGCGGAAATGCGTTCCAGGCCCTGGGTTCCTCCCGCGCCCAGCGAAGCCATCGCCTCCTGAGCCTCCTCGAGGCGATTCTCCGAATAGAGTAGGGCGACCAGTCGGCGGACGATCGCCGGATTGTCGGGGCCGATCGCGACGGCCCGCCGCAGGCGGTCGATCGCGGCCGATTTGTTGCCGCGGAGTCCCTCCACGTCGGCGAACAGGACCTGAATCTGGCCCCACCCCGCGCGTTCGCTCTCGGCTTCGACGAGCAGGTTGCGGGCCTGATCGAGGAGATCACCGACGTCGTCCGGCAGTTCGCCGGGCTGCGCCGGTTCCTGCGGGTCGAGCTTGGCCAGCAACTGCCTTGCCTCGAGCAGTTTGACGCTCGCCTCCGCCACGCGGCTGCGGGCCGACGCGGCCCCCGCGATCTTGGCGATTTCCGTCGCCGCCGCGCGGGCCGCCTCCGGGTTTTCGGTGAGGAGCGCGGTCTCGAGCATCGCCTCGCGGATGCTGAGGTCTTCCGGCGCCGCGGCGGCAGCCTTCTCCCAGAGCCGCGTGGCGGCCTCGCGCTCGCCCGCGGCCAACCGGATCGGCGCGACTGCGGAATAGACCCTGACGGCCGCGGCGGGAGGCAGGCTGCCAGCCCGGGCTTCGATGCTCTCGAGTCCCTTGCGGGCCTCATCGCCGGGAAGTCCGGCCGTGATTCGCGTCTCGATCACCAGCAGCGCCGGGTCATCCTTGATCGCGTCCGGCACCCGTTCCAGCACGCCCGTGGCGGCCTCCGGTCCTTCCGACCGCAACACGAGGGTGGCCAACGATGCCCAGACCTGCGGGTTGTCGCCGGCGTCGGCGGCGGCGGCTTCGAGGAGATCCCGCGCGGCCTTGGGCTCGTCCTGGCGAACCAGCGTCTCGGCCCGCAAGAGCGCGAGTTGCTCGGGAGGAACGGTGCCGGCTTTCGTGAGAATTTCGAGCAACCGTTCCACGCCGCTCCAGTCGCGATCGGCGGCAGGGAGGTCGGCCTGGCTCGCGATGCGGAGTTGGAGCAGCGGATACCAGACCTGCGGGATGGTCGCGAGCCGGTCCTCCGGCAGCGCCGCGGCGATCGCCTCGAACTCCGCCAGCGCCTCCCCCGCCTTGCCGGAGGAGACGAGCGCCTGCGCGGCGCCCGCCCGTGCGGCCAGCGAGTCGGGGGCCTCGTTCAGGATCCGCCGATTGACCTCGAGCTGCGCGTCGTATTCGTTGAGTTGGGCGTGGCACTGGCCAAGGTAGAGATCGACCTGTCGAACCAGTTCGCCGTTGCCGAGCACCAGCGGCCGAACCTGCTCGAGCTTGGCCTTGGCGTCGGTCCAGCGGCCTTCCGCCACGAGGAGCCTGGCTTCCAGCAGCCCGACGGGCCCGCTCGACGCCCCGTAGACCTCAGAAATCCGGGCGATCGCCTGCCCCGCCTCGATGAGTTTGTTTTGCTGGAGCAGCGCGTCGGTGAGCATGAGTTGGAGCGAGGCCCTTCCGGGCAGTCGTTCCACGCCCTCCAACAACACGGGCTCGGCGGCGGCGAGTTCGCCCCGCTCCATCAGCACGGCCGCCAGACCGCGGTAGGCCCGCTCCTCGTCGGGGAACAGCTTCACGGCCCGCTCGGCGATGTCACGGGCCCGGTCCAGGTCGCGGCCCGCGAGCGCCAGTTCGAACTCCGCGAACACGCAGTCTGGCTCGTCGGGCGCAAGCTCGATCGCCTTGGCGACGGCCGCCTCGGCACGCTCCTTGTCTCCCTGCTCCCGATACCAACTGGACATCGCGAGCCAGGCGCGCGGGTCATCCGCCCGCTGCGTCACGAGTTCCTCGAGCACGCGGCGAGCGTCGGCAGGCGAGTCGTACCGTTCGTTGAGGATCGCGGCCAGCAGCACGAAGGCGTCGGTTTCGACGGCGGCCGGACGGTCCGTTTCGAGGAACGTGCGTTGTTCGAGGTCGTAGCCCACCAGCCGGGCCGCGAGGCGGGCCGCCTCCTCGAACTCGCCCGACCCGAGGTAGGACGTGGCCTGCAGGAAGCCGACCCGCCGGCCGCGGGCTGCCCGGTCGGTCGCCGGCTGGCCGGCGGCGTC
>CAXNGP010000305.1:0-3711 GCA_964201845.1 Pirellulales bacterium | reverse complement strand
GGGATGAAACGCGGGACCGCCGAGGTGCCACTTGCCGATGCTGGCGGTGGCGTAGCCCACCGCCTTGAGCCGCTCGGCCACGGTCACGGTCGCGAGCGGCAGCTGTTTGGTCCAGTCGGGCGGCAGGAGCTTGGCCTGGGGCCGCTGGTGGCCGGCGATCCAGTCGGTGATGTGCAACCGCGCCGGGTATTGGCCGGTCAGGATCGCGGCCCGCGTGGGCGAGCAGACCGTGCAGGCCGAGTAGCCGTTTGTGAACCGCATCCCGGACGCGGCGAGCCGATCGATGCTGGGCGTCTCGTAAAAGTCGCTCCCCTGGCAGGCCAGATCCCGCCAGCCCATGTCGTCCACCAGGATCACGATCACGTTGGGCTTGGCCGGCTGGTCGGCAGGGGCCACGGCCCCCGCCGCGAGGATCGTCCAGCAGGCGACCAGGCTCGAGCGGATGAACGGCGGAGCAGACGGCACGGCACTTCTCCGGACAAGAATCACGGGCAGGCGACTGGGATGCGGGTGATCCCGCGGACATAATCGTGGGCCCGGGGCCGGCCGCTCGCAAGCGGCGCCGGCCGCGGGAACCGCTCGGGGAGGTTCTGATGCGAGAGCGAAGCCAGGTGCGGTGCGGGATGCTGGCCGCCATGGTGGCGGTCGTGGCGGGCGTCGCGGCGGCAGCCCCCCCCAACGTCGTCTTGATTCTGTCCGACGATCAGCACTGGGGCGACTACGGCTTCATGGGCCACGAGCAGCTCCGCACGCCGGCCCTCGACCGGCTCGCCCGTGAGAGCCTGGTCTTCACCCGCGGCTACGTTCCCTCGAGCCTCTGCTGTCCGAGTCTCGCCTCGCTCATCACGGGCCGCTATCCGCACGAGCACAAGATCGTCGGCAACGACCCCCCCGACACGCCGCCGGCCCCGCGCGGGTCGCCCGCCGGCCGGGCTGCCTTCGAGGCGGGCCGGGAGCGGATGAACCGTCACCTCGAGGCCTGGCCGACGCTGCCCAAGCTGCTGGGGGCGCACGGCTACCGGAGCCTCCAGACCGGCAAGTGGTGGCAGGGAGACTTTCGCCACGGGGGCTTCGATGAAGGCATGACCAAGGGTCAGCGGCACGGCGACGCGGGGCTCTCCATCGGCCGTCAGTCGATGCAGCCGATCAAGGACTTCGTGACGCGCTGCCGCGGCGCGGGCCAGCCGTTCTTCGTCTGGTATGCGCCGATGCTGCCGCACGACCCGCACGACCCGCCGGCGGAGCTCGTCGAGCACTACGCATCCAAGACCGACAGCGTCCACGTGGCCCGCTACTGGGGCAACGTCGAGCGGTTCGACCGGACCGTCGGCGAGCTCCTCGACTTTCTCGACGCCGAAAAACTTTCGGCCGACACGCTCGTCGTCTACGTGACCGACAACGGCTGGCTGCAGCGGCCCGACGCGGCCCGGTTCGCCCCCCGCTCGAAACTCTCCCCCTACGATGGCGGGCTGCGGACGCCGATCATGCTCCGTCGCTCGGGTGCCATCACGCCGCGCACGAGCGAGGCCTTGGCCAGCTCCCTCGACCTCCTGCCGACGGTGCTGGCCGCCTGCGGCGTGCCCGCGCCCGCGGGCCTGCCCGGCGTGAACCTGCTCGACGACGCGGCCGTCGCGGGCCGCGACCAACTCTTCGGCGCCTGCTACACCCACACGCTCGTCGATCTCGACGACCCCGCCCGGAGCCTGATGTGGCGGTGGACCATTCGCCGCGACGGCGACCATCTCTGGAAGCTCGTCGAGCCGGCCTCGGCGCGGGGCGGGAGCGGCTTTCCGCAGTGGGAGGGCCGCAGCGTCGCGCCGGAGGATCAGGCCCGCTACGAGCGGGGCGAGATCGAACTGTTCGACGTGGCGGCCGACCCCCGCGAAACCAAGAACCTCGCCGGCGAGCGGGCGGGCGTCGTCGCGAACCTCCAGGCGAGCCTCGATGCGTGGTGGAAGCCCGAGGTTCGGGTCGCCGCGCGGCCCGACGAGCCACCGCGGCCGGCCGCCGCGGCCCGCCCCCGGCCCAATCTGCTCGTGTTCCTCGCCGACGATCTCGGCGCCCGCGACCTCGGCTGCACCGGCAGCAGTTTTTACCGCACGCCGGCGATCGACCGGCTCGCCGCCGCCGGGACGACGTTCGCGCGGGGATACGCCGCCTGCCCCGTCTGCTCGCCCTCTCGCGCGGCGCTCGTCACCGGCCGCCACCCGGCCCGGGTGCGGATCACGAACTTTCTGGGTGGCGATCGGCAGGGAGCGCTCCTCGGCGCCGACTACCTCAGGGCGCTCCCCGAGGCCGAGGTGACGGTGCCCGAACTGCTCCAGGCGGCGGGCTACACCACCGGCGTGTTCGGCAAGTGGCACCTCGGGCCCCCGCAGGACATCCCCAAGCACGGCTTCGACGCGACCGGCTCCACCGACGTGCGGCCCGGGGGCGGCCCGCTCGACGACCCGATGCACGCCCGCGCGATCACGGCCCAGGCGGCGGCCTTCATCACGTCGGCCGCCGCCGCGGGAAAACCCTGGTTCTGCTACGTGCCGATGCACTCGGTGCACGTGCCCTTGATCACGCGGCCCGAGCTCGCCGCCGAGGAGGGGCGGCGGGCGGTGGGTGTGGGCCCGCGGTTCGACGTGCCGGCCGCCCCACCCGGCGATCCGTTCACCAAGGGCGTGCAGGATCATCCGGTCTACGCGGGCATGATCCGAGAGCTGGACGAGACGGTGGCCGGCGTGCTCGCGGCGGTCGAGCAGGCAGGGCAGACCGCCGAGACGATCGTGATCTTCACGAGCGACAACGGCGGCCTCTCCACGGCCGAGGGTGCGGCCACGTCGAACCTGCCGCTGCGGGCCGGCAAGGGCTTCGTCTACGAGGGAGGGATTCGCGTGCCCTTCATCGTCCGCTGGCCGGGCGTGGCCGAGCCGGGCTCGACCTCGGAGGTTCCGGCGACCACGCTCGACATCGCCGCCACGCTCCTGGATGCCGGCGGCTGCGGGCTGCCCGCCGGCCACCTGCTCGATGGCGAGAGCCTGCGTCCGGTGCTCGCCGGTTCGGGAGCGCGCCCGAGCCGCGACCTGGTCTGGCACTACCCCCACTATTCCAACCAGGGCAGCCGCCCGGCCGCGGCCCTCGTCGCCGGCGACGGGCCGACGCCCGGCACGGAAAAAATCGTCGAGCACTTCGAGGACGGCCGGGTGGAGCTCTTCGATCTGGCCCGTGATCCCGGCGAGCGGCACAACCTGGCCGCCGAGCGGCCCGAACGGGCCAAGGAGTTGCACGGCCGGCTGATCGCCTGGCGGGAGCGGGTGGCCGCCGCGATGCCGCGGCCCAACCCCGAGCCCAAAGAGCCGTACGGCCCCGCGGCCGTGCCCGGCCGACGGCAGGGTGGGAAGAAGTAGCCGCGATGCGAGGTAGACTGATGCGCGAAGGAGCCGGCGGTCGGGGTCGTGCCGCCGGAGGAATCTCGTGGAGGACTTCGATGCGAGCCTGGAAGTCGGTGTTCATCCTCGTCGTCGCCGGCAGCAGCGTCGCCCGTTCCGACAACTGGCCCAGCTGGCGCGGGCCGGGGCTCGACGGCGTGGCCGGCGGCATCGGCTACGCGACGACGTGGAAGGCTGACGAGCCGGGCCAGAACGTCCTCTGGCGGGTGAAGCTGCCGGGCCTCGGCGCCAGTACGCCGGCCGTCTGGGGCGACTCGGTGATCGTCACCTGTGC
>CAXNGP010000304.1:0-3713 GCA_964201845.1 Pirellulales bacterium | reverse complement strand
CGCGGACCGTGGCGGCGAACGCGTTCCAGGGAAACGCGGCCCGGGGGTCGGCGGCCGGCACCCGCGGCAGCGCGAGCGAGGCGAGCCAGCCGACCACGGCCACGCCGACCAGCAGCGCCCCGGCCGGTGTCGCGTGCCCGCCCGGCAGGTCGGCCAGCCAGGCCGGCAGGGGCCGGGCGCCGGCGGGCGAGTTCGACAGCGAGGTGGCGTCGGCGAGCCAGTTGCCCAGCGCCATGCCGGCGAGCGTCGCCGCCAGCGACACCATCGCGAAGATGCCGTTGGCGGCGGAGAGGCGTCCGCTCGGCACCGTCTCCGGGATCGTGCCCAACAGGCTCGGGTTCAGGAGCGTGGTCTGGATCGCGAACAGCCCGATCGCGCCGAGCAACAGCCACAGCCCGAGTGGCAGTCCGCCGACGACCGGCCCCGAGCCCGCGCCCCAGGCGACGATCGCGGCCGTGACGATCGCGATCACGATCTCGCCGAACTTGCCCGCGAGCACGATCGACCGCTTGGTGAACCGGTCGGCCAGCCAGCCCGCCAGCCAGGCGAAGAGGATGAAGGGCAGCACATAGAAGACGGTGCCCGCCACGAGCACCGCCGCCTCGGTGGTGCCCACGGAGACCGCAGCCCGCTTGCCCAGGCCGATCACGAGCCACCGGGCCAGGTTGTCGGTGAGGACCGTCAGAATCCGCACGGCCAGCACGGCCGTAAATCCGCCCGGCGACGTGTGGCTCGCGGCCGGAGTGGCGGGCGATGGCTCGTTCAAGGTGTCGATTCGCCGGAAATCTCGGAAGCGGAGGCGGAAACGCAACCACGGCCCGCCACGCCGCCATGGCTTGCCCAGAGTGACGGGCGGCGTGGCAGACTTTACCGGCAGTTTGAACGGGATGCCAAGCGTGCGTATCCTCGTATTCATCGGATGGGTGAACGGGGTGTTCTCCCCCGTCGCGACCCGCGTGCCGCGGCCGTCCGACCACCTGGAAGGGACGTGATGACCATGCTCGTCAACCGCTCACTGCTCGCCGCCGTCGCCGCCCTGGCGCTGGCCGCCGCCACGCCCGCCGAGGCGCAGGTGGTCTACTACTCGGCGATGCGGCCCGTGATGGTCGCCCCGATGGTCGCGGCCCCCGTGGTCGCCGCACCCGCCTACGTCGCCAACTACACGCCGGCCGGCAACTACGCCGCGGTCACCGCCTACTCGCCGCCGGTCTACGCCGAGCCGATGGCCGTCGCCGTGACGGCCAACTACGCCCCGGCCGTCGCGCCGGTCGCGGTCACCTCGTTCTACGCGCCGACCGTCGTCAACTACGCCCCGGCGGCCACCGTCGCCTACTCGCCAGTCCTCGCGCCCGCCGCGCCGGTGGTGGCACCTGTCACGGCCTATTACGCGCCGACGGCGGTGGTCGCACCCCTCTACCGGCGCGGGCTCTTCGGCGGGTTGCGGCCGGTGCGGACGGCCTACTACATCCCGTACTGAACCGGGTTTCGCGGCGGTCTCCGTCGGCGCGTTTGTTGACCGACGGGGGGAGCGTCCTATAGTACGGACGTTTTCAGCGGCCCCCGTGTGTATCCGGGGCCGCGCCGGCGGCGGAACGCTGCGGATGTCGCGGACGGTCAACATCATCGGAGCCGGACCAGGCGGACTCGCCTGTGCCATGCTCCTCGCCAATGCCGGCGTGCGGGTGCGCGTGCTGGAACGGCTGCCCGTGCCCGGAGGTCGGACCAGCACGATCACGACGCCCGAGGGGTTCAAGTTTGACCTCGGGCCCACCTTCTTCCTCTACCCGCGGGTGCTGGAGGAGATCTTCACGGCCTGCGGCCGCGACCTTCGGCAGGAAGTCGAGATGGTCCGGCTCGACCCGCAGTACCGGCTCGTGTTCGGGGCCGGGGGCGAACTGCTGGCCACCCCGGACATCGGCCGGATGGAGGCCGAGGTGGCCCGGCTCTCGCCCGCCGACCGCGGCTCGTTCACGCGGTTTATGGAGTCGAACCGCGAGAAGTTCCACCGCTTCGCGCCGTTCCTCGAGCAGCCGTTCCAGTCGTGGCGGGATCTCGCGAACCCCGACCTGATCAAGTTGATGCCGCTGCTCAAGCCCTGGCGCAGCCTCGACGCCGAACTCGGCACCTTCTTCAGCGACGAGCGGATTCGTCTGGCCTTCACGTTCCAGTCGAAGTATCTCGGGATGTCGCCGTTCCGCTGCCCGAGCCTGTTCTCGATCCTCTCGTTCCTCGAGTACGAGCACGGCGTGTTCCATCCGATCGGCGGCTGCGGCGCGGTCTCGACGGCGATGGCGCGGATCGCCCAGGAGATGGGCGTCGAGATCCGCTACGAAGAGCCGGTCGAGTCGCTCGAGTTCGCGGGCCGGAAGATCACCGCCGTGCAGACCCCCCAGGGCCGCTACGAGGCCGATGCCACGGTCGTCAACGCCGACTTCGCCCGCAGCATGACCAGGCTCGTGCCCGACGCCCTGCGGCGCCGCTGGAGCGACCGCAAGATCGCCTCGCGGCGATTCTCCTGCTCGACCTTCATGCTCTACCTCGGGATCGAGGGCCGCTACGACGACGTCGCCCACCACAACATCTACCTGTCGGAGGACTACCGCCAGAACCTGGCCGACATCGAGCACCGGCACCGGCTCTCGGCCGACCCGTCGATGTATGTCCAAAACGCCTGCGTGACCGATGCCACACTCGCCCCCGCCGGCACGAGCACGCTCTACCTCCTGATTCCGGTCACCCACCGCCACCCCAACGTCGACTGGCGGCGGGAGGGGCCGCGTTACCGCGAGGTGGCGCTCGACCAGATGGAACGGGTCGGGATCCGCGGCGTCCGCGAGCGGATCCGCTACGAAAAGATGCTCACGCCCGACGATTGGCAGGACGGCTATGAGATCTACCGCGGTGCCACCTTCAACCTCGCCCACGACCTCGGGCAGATGCTGCACATGCGGCCCCACAACCGATTCGAGGACGTGGAGCGGATGTATCTCGTGGGAGGCGGCACGCATCCTGGCAGCGGCCTGCCGGTGATCTACTCGTCGGCCCGCATCACAACCGACCTCCTGCTCGACGACCTGGCCGTGGCCGGGCCCAAGCGCCGGGCCCCGCGGGCGAAGGTCGCGACCACCGGCCAGGAAACGGCGGCGGCCGTCTGAACGGCCGCCGCGAGCGACCCGCCACACGACATTCCCACGATGGAGCGACCACATGATGCGGCGGACTGAAGGCAGCGAGCGGGTGGTAGTCGTGGGCGGCGGCCTCGGCGGCCTGGCGGCGGCCTGTACGCTCGCGGCCCGCGGCTACGCCGTCACGCTCTGTGACAAGAACGCCTGGGTCGGCGGCAAGGCGGCCGTGCTTTCCGAAGCTGGGTACCGCTTCGACATGGGTCCTACGATCCTGACGATCCCACGGGTGCTGCGGCGGATCTGGTCGGAGGCCGGCCGCGAACTCGAAACCTCGCTCGACCTCGTGCCGCTCGACCCGCAGTGGCGGAGTTTCTTCACCGACGGCACCACGCTCGATCTCAAGGCCGACGTGGCCGCGATGCGGGCCACGCTCGACGAGTTCGCCCCCGGCAGCGGCGCGGGGGACGGCTACGGCCGCTTCATGGACTTGGCCAAACGGCTCCACCGGATCTCCGACGAGTTCTTCTTCTGGCGAAGCGTCGGCGGCATGCGAGACATGTTCGAGCCCCGGCAGAGCTTCTCGGTGGG
>CAXNGP010000303.1:0-3731 GCA_964201845.1 Pirellulales bacterium | reverse complement strand
TGCCGCCGAAGGACCGCGGCAGCACCGAGCCGCGGGCCAGGGCCGCCGGATCGGGCCCCAGCGCGCGGACGATCCTCGTGATCTCGGGGTGCGGCTCGGGTCGGCCGGAGGCGGCTGGCACGGCCAGCTGGTCGATGCTGCCGACGCAGACGATGCTCGAGTCGCGATCGTGAAACTCCCAGGCCTGCCAGCCGGCCCGCCGCAGGGCCTCGGTGAGCCGGTGGGCGTTGTGGGCGGCCTCGACGAGTCGGCTCTCCCGCTCGACGCCCCGCAGCTGCGGGTCCCGCCAGCCGCTCCCCTTGAGGGCCTCGACAAACTTGTTGAGGTCGACGAAGCCGCCGCCGCCGGCGGGAGCCGGCTCGTCAGCCGTCGCGAACGTACCGGAGCCGGTGAAGGTGGCGACCCGCACGGTATACCGACCAGAGCAGTCGAGCAGGCTGTGGTCCACGTCGGCATTCATCGCCAGCACGAAGTCGTCGACCTCCTGCCGTGAGAAATAGTCGTCGGGCAGGAGCGGGTTGGGGATCATGATCGCCGCATGCAGCGGCGGCTTCCCGGCGGGCCGGGCGTGTTGCCGGTTCGCCTGCAGGAAGTCGGCGACGAGGCGGGTCTTGGCGGCGTCGCCCCCGAGCGACTCGGGATGGAGCGACTTGACGAGCTGCAGCGTTTTCTGCGCGCGGGGATCCTCGCACGAGGCGAAGTCGCCCACGAGGACGGCCACCTCGACCACCCGCTCGGCGTTGGCATAGCGCATCCGTTTCGGCGAGCCGTCCGGGTTGAGCCCGACGCCCGCCTGTTCGCCGGTGTAGTCGAAGGCCTTCTCGTGGGTGTAAGCTCGGAGGCGATGCCGGCTCCGCAGTTCGCCGGCCAGCTTGCGGGCATCGTCCCGCGCGGCCTCGCCTCGGAAGGTGGTGGCCAAGATGAGCCACGGGCCGTCTTTCTCGGCCAGCGGGTGCATCGCCTGCGGATCGGTTTCGGCCGGCGAAAACCAGGACGTGGGCAGCCACCCTTGGCCGAACGCGGTCGGCCCGAGGAACGCGGCCGCGAGCGTCGCCACGAGCGTCAGACAGCGATGGTGGAGAAACAGAGCGATCACCTGGCGGGCTCCGGGAGCATCGCGGAAGGGGCCTCTGGTGACGCCGCGGCCCGGCCGCGCCGCCACCAGTTCGACGGGACGCTAGCGACGGGCCGCCTGGGATGCCAGACTGATCTCCGGCCTGGAAGGCGCCGCGGCGGGCGGCGGCCCGGCGAGCGGCGAGGCGAACAGGCGACGTGGGAAAACCGGCAAGATGGCGAACCCGACCGGCACACCCTCGCGGCGGCTGACGCTCGTGGTGCTACTCGCCTGGCTGGCCGCCCTGGCGGCCCCGCCGGTGGTTCTGGCCCGCTGGCGATCGACGCGGCTCGTGGAGCTCGCCGATCCCGCCGTGCAGGCCCAGTGGACCGAATTTCGCGACGCGATGCGCAGCCAGACCGATCGGTCCGGACCGGTTCAGCGGAAGGTCCCCAAGAGCGTGGAGCCTCCCGAGCTGGTGTGGCTGCGCGACTACTTCTGGCTCGCCGTCGCCGCCTGGGTCTTGCTCGGCGGCGTGCTCGGCGGTTTTCTCGCCCTGGTCGTGCTGGGCGTCGCGGGAGGTCGCGGGGCCGCACCGCTGGCCCGCTCAGACACCGGGCGGCCCGGACCCTAGCGGCCCAGGATCAGCCGAGCCGAAACCACGACCGTGAGAAACAGGATGAGCGTGATGGCCAAGACGCCGACGAACGAGAACACGCGCTGCCTCCGGAAACCGCGCGGGCACCGGAACAAGCCGATCCGTCCCGCGGCCGCCGAATGGTAGACCGCGGGCCGCGGGCGAACAAGACGGATGCCGCCGCCGATCGGCGGGCCTGTCAGGACCTGCCGTAGGGCCGGCGAAACACTTCTTCCGAGACCATCACCCGGGCGGTGCGGCCAAGTTCCTCGCGGGTGCGGCGCTGTCCCACGGAATGCCAGGGCGTGACGTCGGCGAGCTCGGGCATGATCTCGAGGATCTGCTCGACCAGCATCGTCACCATCCGCGAGATGCCCGGATCCTGAGCCCGCTCCCGGATCGCCGCGGCCGTCTTCATCAGCTTCACCATCCGCGACCGCGCCAAGACCGGGCCCGACAACTGCCCCTCCGCCTCGACGAGGAGTTCGGCCACGGGAACCTCGAGCACCTCCTGCCAGCGGAGCAGATCCGACAGCCGCAGGTCGCAATCGGGTTGCTCCTGCCGCCGGACGACCGACAGCGGCATGCCCAGGCGCCGGGCGACGTTGCGGAGCGTCACCGCCTGTTGGCGGCGAACCTCCGCGATCCGGTGCAGTCCGCCCGGTCGGTCTGCGGTCACGCCGCTGCCCTCGGTGGCGGCCCGCACGGCATCGGAGTGCTCGCTGTCGGCAAGGGCCAGGGGATCCGCGAAGGCATCGTTCGCGTCGTCGAAGTCATCGAAGTCGTCGCGGCAGTCACGGTTGCAGTCGACAGTCGCCATGGTGCGTCTTCTCCTTGTCGTGGCCGCCGACGGCCCGCGTTTCCCCGCCCGCTCGGCGCGCACTGGGAGCGGCGTCGAGTGGGATGGAAAAACGCGAACCGAAAGACGGCGATGGACTCGCGTACCGGCCTGTCGTGCGGGCGACGCCTTGCCAGGTCGCCCGCACGAGCAAGCCTACGAGCCGCGGCAAATCCTCGCGGAGAACCGAGCGATCCGGCCTGGTTTTCCCGATGCGACTCTTTGTCGCGGCAGGGACAGGTACGCAGCCGGTCGGAGGTTCGTTCGCGCCACCCGAAATTTTTTCACGGGCCGGGAGCCGCGTCGCTAATCTGCCGGGGTTCCCGGAGGATCCGCGTGCGCGAGTCTGCTGAAAGCCCGACTGGTCGAGTGCCGTCCGCCTGCCCGGCGGCGGCCTGGGCCCCTCGATTGCTCGGGTTGCTGGAGGCCTCCGGTCGCGATGCCGTGCGGTTCGTGGACAACTTCACGACCGCGGCCGTCTCGGCCCTGGCGATCGGCGGTGGCACGGAGGCCTTCTTCACCGACGCCCGTGGGCAGGTGCTCGCACTGGCCACGATTCTCCGGACCGAGACGGGGTTGCTGCTGGTCGTTGCCCCGGGCCTGGCCGCGACCCTCCGCGACCACCTCGAGCACTACCACATCCGCGAGGCGGTCGAGTTGCACGACGCCTCGGCCGACGCCGCCGCGTGGCTCGTCGCCGGCCCGGATGCCGCCGCCGCGGTCACGGGGCTGACCGGCTCCGCTCCGCCCGGTGAGCCGCTGGCGCACCAGACCGCCGACCTCGGGGGAGGCATGGCGCGGATCGTCCGCGTGGTGGGGCAGGGCGCCGATGGGTATTGGATCCTCGCCGCCCCGACCGCCGCCACGGCCGTCGCGAAACTGCTGGACGACGCGGCCGTGCCCCGCATCGCCGACGCCGACCTTGAGCCGCTGCGGCTCGAGGCGCGATACCCGGCGGCGGCCGACATTCCGCCCAAGACGCTCCCGCAGGAACTGGGCCGCGACGCCCGCGCCATCTGCTTCACCAAGGGCTGCTATCTCGGACAGGAGACGGTGGCCCGGCTCGACGCGCTGGGTCACGTCAATCGGCGGCTGGTGCTGCTCGCGATCGACGCCCCCGAGCCACCGGCCGTGCCGGCGACCGTCACGCTCGACGGCGCCGAGGTGGGCCTGATCACGTCCGCCGGCCGCTCGTCGGCGAC
>CAXNGP010000302.1:0-3740 GCA_964201845.1 Pirellulales bacterium | reverse complement strand
AGGCCCTTCGGCCAGCCCGCGAACATTCCCCCGTCGGGCGTCTGCGTGTACTCGAGCGACACGGGCTCCAGCCAGGCTCCGGGCAGCCGCGCGAGCCAGACCGCCACCGCCGGCCCCGATTCGTATTCGCGGTCGCCGGCGAGCACGCCCTCGCAGGTGGCCCCGAGCACGTGCCGCGCCGGCACGAGATCGGCCAGATGCTCCATCAGTGGACGGATGGCGGCCCCATGGGAGGCCGAAATGAAGACGACCGCCAGGTCGGCCGCCGCGTCGCCCGCGTCGGTCAGCCCCAGGTCGGCACGGGCGGCCGCCACGGCATCATGGAGCGCCAGGTCGAGCCGCGGCTGGGTCGACGACCCGCAGCCGCACCGCGCCGCCACCTGGGTCCCGTCGGTCATCAGACGACGATCTCCGCGAACGAGGCGACCGACTCATGCTCCATGATCCCGCCGGCATCGCGGTTGCCCGGCCGGACGGCCAGGGCGGTGGCCATCCCGGCGGTGCGGGCCGCGTCGAGTTCGGCCCCCACGTCGCTCACGAACAGAATCTGCCGGGGCGTGAGATCCATGTCGGCGGCGATCCGCGTGTAACTGGCAGCCTCCCGCTTCGGCCCGGTGGTCGTGTCGTAGTGGCCGCGGAGGTGCGGGGTGAGGTCACCGGCGCCGGTGTGCGAGAAGAAGAGCTTCTGGGCATCGATCGAGCCGGATGAATAGATTCGCACGTCGAGCCCCGAGTCGGCCCAGGCGGCGAGGGCGGGCGGCACGTCCTCGAACACGTGGGCCACGAGTTCGCCCGACTCGAAGCCGCTCCGCCAGATCATCCCCTGGAGTTCCTTGAGGGCCGTGTCCTTCACGTCGCGGTTCATCAGTTCGATCGCCGCCAGGGCCGCGCGGGTGGGGTCGGCCGCGACCTCGGCCGCGGTCGCCGTCGCGCCCGCCGTGGCCATGATCGCCGCGGCCAGTTCCATCACCCGCCGGTCAGACCGATGGCCGGCGAGAAACTCGCCCACCCTGCTCTTGGCGTGCAAGAAGAGCACGTCATAGACGAACGAGATGCTCGACGTCGTGCCCTCGACGTCGAGGAGGATGCCACGGCCGTCGAAGACGATCACGAGCCCGCCCTTCCGCTCCCCTCGCCCGGCAGCATGCTGGGACCGAGACAGAGGGGCTCGTAGCCGGCGTGCACGGCGTCGGCGACGTAGTGGGGGGTCCAGCCGCTGGTGTCCTGGAACAGCCGAATCGCCCGGATGCGTCGGTCTCCGCAGAGGTCGAACCAATGCCGCGTGCCCATGGGCACGCTGATCAGGTCGCCCGCATGGACCTCGATCCCGAACACCGGTCGGTCGCCCGGATTGATGTGAAACACCCCGCTGCCCTGCAGGATGAAGCGGATCTCGTCCTCGGTGTGGGTGTGTTCCTTGCTGAACTTGTCAAGCATCGCGTCGAGCCCGGGCGTATCGGGGTAGACGTCAATCACGTCGGCCGTGACGAAGCCACCGCGGGCCTTGAGGTCGTCGATCTCGGGCGCGTAGGCGGCGAGGATCTCCGCAGCCGGAGCGGCGGGGTTGACCCGATCCTCAAGGGGCCAGACTTCGTAGTGGAGCCCATGGTCGGCGAGAAACCGCTTGATCTCGGCCGGATCGGTGATCCGGCGGGCCTCGGCGGGCACCGTGACGATCGCCATAGTCGTCTCTCCGTGTGACAACGGGTGGGAAGAAGAACTACTACTGCTGCTGCGATTGCTGCTGCCGCAGCCCAACGCCCGCGGCCGGCAGCGTGCGGGCCCGGGCCACGCACTCGAACAAGAACTCGAAGATCTCGATGTGCCGCCGAGCCTCCGCCAGATCCCGGCCCCAGGTGTAGAGCCCGTGCCTGGAGATCAGGAACCCGTGGAGTGGCGGCCGGCCCGGGGCGGAGAAGTCGAGGCCCGCGAACCGTTCCCGGATCCGCGCCGACAGTTCCCGCATGTCCTGGGTGTTGGCGAAGATCGGCACGTCTTCATGGGTGTCGTGGGTGGTGATGCCCTCCAGCCCCTTGAGCATCTCGTAGCCCGCGATCCGCAGGCTGCCCACCGCCGCCCCCGCGGGCAGATCGGCGCCCGAGAGGATCGTGCCCCAGGGGGAGTGGGTGTGAAGCACCGCGCCGACGGAGGGCACGAGTTCGGCGATCGTGCAGTGCAGCAGCGTCTCGGCCGAACTGCGGCGGTCGGAGCCGTCGCTGACGCGGCCCTGGGCGTCGACCCGGACGAAGTCGTCGCGGCCGAGGGCCGACTTGTCCTTGCCACTGGCCGTGACCAGCAGTTCGAGCGGCTGGCGGCCCAGGATCACGCTGTAGTTGCTGCTCGTGCCGAGCGACCAGCCCCGGCCATGGAACTCCCGGCCGACGGCCCGGAGGGCGTCGACGGCATCGGCCGGGTGGGTGGCGGCGCTGGAGGCCATGTCCGGAATCTACGCAGGGCTGCCAGGACCCGCAACGACCGTCAGAGGTACGGGGAAAAGAGCCGCGCGATGCCGTCGCGGAGCCGCACCGGGAGGCTGCGGGCGTCGACCTCCGCCAGCGTCTTGCGGCGGCAGTGGGCGATGACGCCGGCGATGTGGCGGTCGAGCCGGCCGGCGAGCTGCCGATCGTAGGTCTCGACGTTGAACTCGAAGTTGAGCCGCAGCGAGCGATCGTCCCAGTTGCCGCTGCCGAACATCGCCCAGGCGGCGTCGACCACCATCAGTTTCGTGTGGTCGAAGGGCGCAGGCGACATCCAGACGTTGCAGCCGCGGCCGAGCACCTGCCACAGCACCGCCGTCGACGCCCAGCCGACGAGGGCGAGGTTGTTCTGCTCGGGCAACACGATGTCGACCTCCACGCCCCGTGCCGCCGCGACGTCGAGGGCCTGGCAGATGGCGTCGTCGGGCAGGAAGTAGGGCGTCATGATCCGGACCGACCGCTGGGCCGCCGTCAACGCGCCCACCAGCACGAGCTTGATCTTGCCGATGTCGTGGTCATCGGGTCCGAAGCGGATGCCGCGGGCGAGGGCCGGGCCAGCGGCCGCCAGCCCCGGCGCCCAGGCCGAACCGGCCAGCGTCTCTTCGGCGGCGAAGGCCCAGTCCTCGGTGAACACCTCGAGCAGATGGGCCACCACCGGTCCGCGGAGGCGAAAGTGCATGTCGCGCACCGGATGCCGTGGCTGGTGCGCCAGCCAGCAGCCGTCCCGGATGTTGAGGCCGCCGGTGAAGCCGATCGTTCCGTCGACCACCATGATCTTCCGATGGTTGCGGAGGTTGGCGTAGGGGAAGTAGATCGGCACGCTGGTGGGCAGAAACCGCTCCACCCGCACCCCCTTCGCCGCCAGCACGCCCACGATCGAGGGCACGGTGTAACTCGACCCGATGCCGTCGATCAGCACCCGCACCTCGACGCCCCGCGCGGCCGCCGCGGCCAGGGCATCGGCGAACTGCCTCCCGGTGGGATCGTTGTCGAAGATGTAGGTCGACATGCCGACGCTGCGGCGGGCGGCATGGATGGCCTCCAGCATGATCGGGTAGGCCTCGTCGCCGCCGGCGAGCGGTTCGATCAGGTTGCCATCGAGGAGCGGTCGGTCGGTGGTCCGGCCCACGAGCGTCGCCAGCGACCGCAGGGGCGCCCGATCGGGCCCGATCGCCTCGGCGAGCAGGTCTGGTCCGGGGATGGCCGCCCGGGTCTCGAGGGAGGTGCGGGTCACACCGGCCCGGAGGTGGGTGGCGCGGGAGC
>CAXNGP010000301.1:0-3747 GCA_964201845.1 Pirellulales bacterium | reverse complement strand
TCCCCCGCTTGCCGGCGTTGGCCGCCGCCACGATGATCCGATGCCCGTTGGGGCAAAGGAACACGATCTTCTCGCCCTGCGCCTCCGGGGCCGCCTCCTTGGCTACCCGTCGCTGGAGCACCCGCGTCTTGTCCTCGTCGGTACTCATTCGCTCGCTTTCCGGCACCTCGCTCCTCGAAATCGGCCGCTCCACCGCCCTCCAGTCTACCCGACTCGAGCTCCCTTGACGGCGGCAGGCTCCGGTCTGACACTGCCCGAACTTCACGAGTCATCCCGCCGGCCTTCGTCGCCTGAGTTTCGCCGCGATGCCCATCCCCGTCGTTTGCCCCGGCTGCAAGGCGCGGTTCACCGTCAGCGACCAGTTCGCCGGCCGGACGGGGCCGTGCCCGAAGTGCAAGCAGCCGCTCACGGTGCCGAAGCCGGCCGCCAAGGCGGTTGTGATCCACGAGCCCGAGGCGCCGGTCGCGAGCACCGCGGGAACCGGCAGGGCTCCGACCGCTCCGATCAAGCGGCGAAACAAGGCCGTGCCCATGCGGGCATTCCTGCTCACCGCCGTGGGCGCCGTCGCCTGCATGGGGATCGCGGCCCTGCTTCCCGTCGTCTACCCGCCGCCGGCCGCCGGCGAGGCCGGCCCCCAGACGGGTATCCCGAGCTGGCTGCTCGTGCTCGGCGCGTTTGCCGCGGCGCTGCCCACGGTGCTCCTGGGCTACGCGGCCGTCCGCAATCGCGAGCTCGAACCCTACACCGGCCGCCCGCTCCTGGTCCGGGCGCTCGCCTGTGCCGCGGTGTATGCGGCGCTGTGGGCGGTTCGGGGCGCCATCCCGCTGCTGAACCCGGACTGGCCGCTCACCGACATGTACGAGTGGTTCATCATCGGCCCGCTGTTCATCGGCGCCGGAACGCTCGCGGCCCTCGCCACGCTCGACCTTGAAGCGGGAAACGCCGCCGTCCACTTCTCGTTCTACGTCCTGTTCACGTCGCTCCTCCGCTGGCTCGCCGGGCTGTCCCCGCTCTAGTCTGCGCGTGGCGTCCGGGGCGCTTCGGCCCGTCCTCATGCGGTCCCGTTCATGGCCTCCCACGACCCCCTGCCGGAACTGGCGGCCCTCGACGCAGGGGGAGCGGGCGTGCGGCTCCCGCCGGGTGACACCGCCCCCCTCACGCCGCGCGTCCGGGCGCTCCTCGACACCACCGCCATGCGGCGGCTGTCCCGGATTTCGCAACTCGGCCTGGTGTCGCTGGTCTACCCGGGAGCGACCCATACACGGCTCGAGCACTCGCTCGGCGTCTACCGCCTGGCGCTCGAGTTTCTGCGGCGGCTTCGTCGTGACGAGCGATTCGACGCCACGGTGACAGGCTCCGATGCCGCCGCCTTCGTCGCGGCCGCCCTGCTCCACGACGTGGGTCACTGGGCCTACTGCCACCCGCTCGAGGACATGGGCCTGCCTGAGCTGCCGCGGCACGAGTCGCGCCTGCCCGAGATCCTCGACCAGGGCGAGGTCGGACCGGTGCTGCGGTCGCAATGGGAGCTCGACCCCGCCCGCGTCGCCGGCCTCGTGGCGGGCACGGCCCATGATCCGGCCGGCCGGATCATCCAGTCGCTGCTTTCGGGCCCGATCGACGTCGACAAGATGGACTATCTCGCCCGCGACAGCCTCCACGCGGGCGTTCCCTACGGCCGCCACTTCGATCAGGATCGGCTGCTCGCCAGTCTCTGCCTCGACGCGGCGGGCACGGGCGTCGCGATCTCCGACAAGGGCCGCACCGCCGCGGAGTTGATGGTCTTCGCCCGCTACGTGATGTTCAGCGAGGTCTACTGGCACCACGCCGTGCGAGCCGCCACGGCCATGCTCCAGCGGGCCGTGTGGCTGGTGCGGCCGGCGATCGACTCCGACGTGCTCGTGCGGACCGACGACCGCGGTTTCGCCGACTGGCTCACCGCCGCCGCCGCCGGCACGGCCGCCGAACCGTTGGTCGCCGGCCTGTTCGGCCCTGTGCGCCGACTCTTGAAGCGGGCCGGCAGTTTCGACGCGGCCCACTCGCCGGAAGTGCATGCGGCCCTGGCCGGACGCGGCTACGCGGAGATGGTCGAGGTTTCGGCCCGCCTGGCCGCCGCGCTCTCGCGGCGATTCGGTCGCCCCGTCGCGGCGGCCACGCTGATCGTCGACGCCCCACCGGCCGCGCGGGAGGTCGAGTTCCGCCTCCAGGTCCGCGACGGTGCCGCCGGGCCGGAGGCCGACCGCTGGCGGGACCTGGCCTCGCTCTCGCCCGTCGTGCGCAGCCTGGCGCACGAGCAGTTCGATGACCTCGTCAAACGGGTCAGGGTCTTCGCCGAGCCGGACGACGCGAAAGCCATCGCCGGCTGCGGCGACCTCGACCGCCTGCTGCTCGAAGCGTCAGCAGCCTGACGGGCTCACTCGACGGGACCGCCGGGCAGCTTGCCTTCCTCGATCAGCGCGCCAAACGTGGGCGCCGACGCGTCGGCGGGGTTGCTCGACTTCTTGGCCACGGCCTCGAGCGCCTGGCGAATCTTGTCCTTGTTGTCCTTGTCTTCCTTCTTGTCGAGCAGTTCGGCCAGCGCCTCGCCGTAGGCATTCCGATCCTTCTTGCTCTTGCCCTTGTGGCAGACATTGCACTTCGCGGACTCGACCGCGGCAGCGAGCGGCGTGCCGTCCTTGACGTAGACCGCCTTGAACTCGTCGGCGAACTGCTTGATCGCGAACGCCTCGCGAGCCGCGGAACCAAGGACGAACGCCGCCGTCAAGACGGCGAGCCGGAAGGGCAGGCTGGTGCGGGTCATCGAGTCACTCCATGAAGGCCGGCATCCGGCGGCGGGACACTCCCGGCCGCACAGCCAACCATCAAACCCCGAAACGCCGCCAGCGTCAAGCAATCCGGCCAGAAACTCGCCGGACCGACGGCCCCGCGCCCGCCGCCGCCGTTCACAGGCCCCAGCCGGGCCAGGTGGCCGGCCGCGGCAGACTGCCCACCAGGCTGTCGTGGACGAGCGGGAAGCCCTGCTCGCCAAACGCCACCTCGACCCGCTCGGCTGCACCGTCGATCCGCATGAACGACGCCCCCCCTTCGTACCTGCCGTGCCGATCCCGCCAGGTGACGGCGGCGGTGTATTCGGCGGGCGTCGCGATCCCCACGCATTCGATGAACGGCCGGAGGGGGTCGGTGACCACGAATCGGCATCCCGCTGCCTGCATCACCAGACGCGCGGGCAGCGGCAGTGAAGCGGCGTCGCGCGCGAGCACCAGGCCCGCTCCGCAGGCGGCCACCAAATTCTCAAAGCGGCACTCGACCGTGACGGCGGTGCGGCAGCCCTCGAGCGCGAGCAGGTGGCCTGGCGTGGAGGCGGCGCCGCCGTCCCAACGCAGCACGATCCGACCGCCGCCGGGCGCCGCCACCTGGAACAGGTCGGCTCCCCCGGCCGCCCGCACGCCGACGAGCGCGATCTCGGCGTCCACGGCATCCGGTCCCGCGACGGTCACGAACGCGGCCGCCCGCGGCTCCCCCGGCGGCGGCTCGCCGTCCGGCATCCGCAACACGCCCCCCTCGCACTCGAAGCGGCCGGCCGCCACCGTCACCAGACTCCGGCGGCCGATGGTCCGCCCCTCCCTGCCGGAGGCGTCGGCGAGGTGGATCGCCACCCCGCGAACCACGAGGCTGCCCCGCTGGACGCGGGCTCCGCTTCCATCCCCGCCGCACGCCAACCGCAGGACCGGCTGCCGCCCCGCCGCGGCG
>CAXNGP010000300.1:0-3747 GCA_964201845.1 Pirellulales bacterium | reverse complement strand
TCCCCAGGGCCCGGGCGATGCCCGCCACGCGGCGGCCGATCGCACCGTAGCCGACGATGCCGAGCGTGAGGCCCTCGAGTTCCACGAGCTCGCCGTCCCAATAACAGAAGTCGTCGCAGGCCTGCCAGCGGCCGGCCCGGGCGCTGGCTGAGAGGGCCCCGGTCTGGTTCGTGAGCTCGAGCAACAGCGCGAACACGGCCTGGGCCACCCCCGGCGTGCTGTAGCCGGGCACGTTCGTGACGGTGACCCCGGCGGCGGCCGCGGCGGCGAGATCGACCACGTTCACACCGGTCGCCAACACGCCCACGTACCGGAGATCGGGCAACGCCGAAAGCGTGGCCGCCGAGAGGTGCGTCTTGTTGGTGAGCACGGCCTCGGCGCCGGCGGCGCGGCCGACGATCGCGTCGTCGGGCGTGCGGTCGTGCACGACGACTTCGCCCAAGGCCGCGACCGGGGCCCAATCGAGGTCGCCGGGGTTCGTCGTGTAACCGTCGAGAATCACGATTCGCATGGACTCGTCTCCAAAGTTGCCACACTGTATCGCGATCGCGGCTGAACGTCGGCGCCGCTGCGGTGCGGGAGGCTTCCTTCGGCACAGTGAACCATCACATAAAAGCCCCCTTGCGCAAGCAAGGGGGATGACGCCGGCCACACCAGTTCGCGTGGTGGCGAAACGCCTGTTGGGAATGGCTCGCGGCATCCCCCGGCTCGCGCCGGGGGCTTCGATGAAGGCCGAGTCGAAGGCAGCGCCCCGCAGGATGCCCGCAGCGAGCGTCCGGGCGACAGGGACCAGGCAACCCCGAGCCTGCACCACTGACGGCGCCCACCTACTGCGGCGCGAGCGAGCGGCCCCGCCAAGCGGTCTTGAGGCCGAGGGTCTTGCGGACCAGGGCCACCCACTGGATCGCGAGAAAGACGGCGACACCCAGTGGATGGACGAGCGCGCTGGTGAGGCTCTGCCGGAAGCGGATCGCGTCGAGGATGCGCGGGACGTAGGCAAGCACCGCGGCCGCCAGCGCGACGGCCGCGGCGCCGGTCGGCCAGGCAGCGAAGCCCGTCGCCAGGCCCCAGCCGGCGAGGACCGGCGGCACCACGGCGCCGCCCCCGAGGAGGATCGTGAACGGCACGATCGTGGCCGCCGACCCGATGCCCTCCGTGGCGTTCTTCGAGAGCCCGCGCCAGACGTCGAGACTGCGGGAATACATTCGGCAGGAGGCGATCTCGGTGGCGTCGAAGATGTCGGTGACTCTTTCCGCGCGGCGGTAGGCCCGCGGCAGCTTCACGCCGTCGTGGAGCGAGGCCCGGATCGCGGCATGGCCGCCGGCCCGCTCGTAGTCGGCCCGCCGGGTCACGAACAGCTGCCCGCAGCCGGCCGCGAGGCTCGGCGTGTTGTCCTGCCGGGCCCGCGCCAGCGGCAGGTATCCCAGGAGCACGAAGTGGATCAGTGGCAACAGCAGCCACTCCAGGAACGACCCTGTCTCCTGCCGCGGGAAGCCGCTGGCGAGCCCCGCCCCGCCAGCCTCCAGAAACGCGACCGACCGCGCGACCGCGTCACGGGCCGGCACGACGTCGACGTCGAGAAACACCCAGGTCTCGTGCCGCGCCGCCTGGGCGAGCTGCCAGCAGGCGTGCTGCTTGCCACACCAGCCGGCCGGCAGCGGCCCGCCGCGGACGAGCCGCACCCGCGGGTCTCGGTCGGCGATCGCCGCGACGATCTCCGCCGTCCGGTCATCGCTCGAATCGTCGAGCACGACCAACTCGAGGTCGACGCCCTCGCTCGCCAACACGTCGGCCACCAGCCGGCCGATCGCCCGCTCCTCGTTCCGCGCCGGCACGAGCACCGACACCGGGGGCAGCGGCCCGCCCGCGGGCGGCTCAGGCGGTGGGCGAAACAGCCGCAGGTTGGCGACCGTGAGGAGCGCCGGGAGCGAGGCCAGGAGGAGCCCGGCCCAGGCCAACACGAGGACAACGAGCGGGCTCACGCGTCGCCCCCGATCTCGCCGCCGTGCGACGGATCGAACCGCCGGCCCCGCAGCCAGGCTCCGAGTCGACGGATCGTGTCGTAGGCCGGCCCCACGCCCGACCGGCCCGCGAGCAGCGGCCGGAAGGCAGCCGGGTCGCGGGCGATCGCGGCGGCGGCAAGCCGATCCTGCGTCGCCGCCAGTTCCGCCGCCAGCACGCTCGTCCACTCCTCGGGCGACCGGCCCGGATGGTCGGCGATCCGCAGCGCCGGGCCGAAGGCGGCCAGGGCCTCCGGACACCGCTCGCTCCAGAACGGATACTCGACCGCGAAGGGCACGACGACGCCCCGCTCCGCGCCGGCCACCGCATGGCCCACACCGGGCCGGATCGTGACCGGCCGCGCCCGCGGGTCGGTGAACTCGCCCTGGGCCGTGATCCAGAAGATCACGTCACTCCGCTGGAGCGCCGCCCGCACCATCCGCAGGAAGCGGGCCGAACCCCGCCAGGTGCCGGGCTCGATCCCGATGAAGCCGATTCGCTCCAGGAACTTGTATTTGCCCAGGGCCGCCGCGTCGATCGGGCCGTAGCTCATGCGCCTGGGAAGCAGCGTGGCCCCCACGAACAGGAACACCAGCGGATCCCACCAGCCCGGATGGTTCGTGGCGATCAGCAAGGGCTCGCCCTGCAGGTCGGGAACCCCCGGCCCGCCGCCGGGCCCGGCCAGCAACCGCACCGCGTGGAAATGTCGCCGCAGGTAGCGGCGGACATACCACATGAACCAGCCGTTGAGCCGGTGCGAGAACGGCGGCAACTCATGCTCGTGTCGCGCGTCGCCGCGTGTCATGGCTCACACGGCCACGGCGGCGGCGGAGCGGGCCCGCGGCACGAGCTGGTCGGTGTCGACGCAATCGGCGGCGATCCAGCCCGACATCAGCGCCATCGGCATGCCCGGGCCCGGATGGGCCGAGCCGCCGGCCAGATACAAGCCCTCGACGTCGGGCGAGCGGTTGGCCGGCTTGAACGCCCCGAGAAACTTGCCGTGGCTGGCGAGCCCGTAGATCGCCCCGTCGAGCACGTGGTAGCGGTCGTTGATGTCCTGCGGGGTGAGCGCTCGCTCGACCACGATGTGTCGCTCGAGATCCTTCATGCCCGCGGTCTCGACGAGCTTGCGGATGATCCGGTCGCGGTAGGCGGGCAGCATCTTCGACCAGTCGTGGTGGGGCCGCAGGTAGGGCGTGTGGACGAGCACGTAGAGCGCTTCGCCGCCGGGCGGAGCCACCTCCGGCTCCGTCACCGCCGGGGCGCAGACGTAGCAGGTGGGATCGGGGGCCGGCTCGCCGCGCCGGTAGATCGCGTCGAACTCCGCGTGCGGATCCTCCGAAAACACGAAGTTGTGGTGGATCAGTTGCTCGTACCGCTTGTCGAGGCCGAGGTAGAGCACGACGCCGGAGCAGGCCGGTTCGTAGCCACGTCGGCCGAGGAACCGGCGGGACGGCGCGCCCTCGACCAGCTCGCGATGGGTGCGGACGGTGTCGGAGTTGCTCACCACGGCCGCGGCCGCGATCGTCTCGCCGTCGGCCGTCTCCACGCCCCGCACGCGGCCTCCCTCCACGAGGATCTGGCGGATCGGCGTGCTGGTGCGGATGTCGACGCCGAGATCGACCGCGAGGCTCGCCAGGGCCCGCGGCACGGCCCCCGTGCCACCGCGTGGATACCAGACGCCGTCGTGCGCCTGCATGTGGGCGATCCCACAGAGCACCGCCGGCGAGGCCTCGGGCGAGCTGC
>CAXNGP010000299.1:0-3753 GCA_964201845.1 Pirellulales bacterium | reverse complement strand
CCCCGAGATGATGGCCAGTGTGCTCGAGGAGTTTGCCCGGGCGGGCTGGCTCAACATCGTGGGGGGCTGCTGCGGCACCACCCCGCCCCACATCAAGGCGATCGCCGAGGTGATGGCGAAGTATCCGCCGCGCAAGCCTGCCCCGCCGCCGCGCCGCAGCCGCTACTCGGGCCTCGAGATGTACGAGATCCGCCCCGCCGAGACGAGCTTCACGATCGTGGGCGAGCGGACCAACGTCACCGGCTCGCGGGCCTTCGCCCGGCTGATCAAGGAGGAGCGGTACGAGGAGGCCCTCGGCGTCGCCCGCCAGCAGGTCGAGAACGGGGCCAACATCATCGACATCAACGTCGACGAGGGGATGCTCGACGGCGTGCAGGTGATGACGAAGTTCCTGACGCTGCTCTCCAGCGAGCCGGAGGTGGCGAAGGTCCCGATCATGATCGACTCCTCGCGGTTCGAGGTGCTCGAGGCGGGGCTGAAGTGCGTCCAGGGCAAGGGGATCGTCAACTCGATCAGCCTCAAGGAGGGGGAGGAGGCGTTCCTCCACCAGGCCCGCACGATCCGCCGCTACGGGGCGGCCGTGGTGGTGATGGCCTTCGACGAAGAGGGGCAGGCGACCGACGTCGAGCGGCGGGTGGCGATCTGCCGGCGGGCCTATCGGGTCCTCACGGAGCAGGCCGGCTTTCCGCCCGAAGACATCATCTTCGATCCCAACATCCTCACCGTGGCCACCGGGATCGAGGAGCACAACGCCTACGCCAAGAACTTCATCGAGGCCACCCGCCGGATCAAGGAGGTGATGCCGGCCGTCAAGGTGTCGGGCGGCGTCTCCAACATCTCCTTCTCGTTTCGCGGCAACGATCCCGTCCGCGAGGCGATGCACGCCTGTTTCCTCTACCACGCGATCCGGGCCGGCATGGAGATGGGCATCGTCAACGCCGGCCAACTGGCGGTGTACGAGGAGATCGAGCCGGAACTGAAGGGCCGGATCGAGGACGTCCTGTTCGACCGCCGGCCCGACGCCACCGAACGGCTCGTGGCCTTCGCCGAGACCTTCAAGGCCCGCGACCCGGCCGAGGTGGCGGCCGCCGACACCTGGCGGAACCGCAGCGTCGAGGAGCGGCTGGCCCACGCGCTGATCAAGGGCGTCGCCGACCACGTCGAGGTCGACGTGGAGGAGGCCCGGCAGCAATATGCCACCAGCCTCGAGATCATCGAGGGGCCGCTGATGCAGGGCATGCAGACGGTCGGCGATCTGTTCGGCGAGGGGAAGATGTTCCTGCCCCAGGTCGTGAAGAGCGCCCGCGTGATGAAGCGGGCGGTCGCCTACCTGCTGCCCTTCATGGAGGCGGAGAAGGCGGCCGCCGGCACCGCCAACCAGTCGCGGGGCAAGGTGCTGATGGCCACCGTCAAGGGAGACGTGCACGACATCGGCAAGAACATCGTGGGCGTGGTGCTCGGCTGCAACGGCTACGAGGTGATCGACCTGGGCGTGATGGTGCCCTGCAACAAGATCATCGAGGAGGCGATCCGCCAGGAGGTGGACGTGGTGGGCCTCTCGGGTCTGATCACGCCGAGCCTGGAGGAGATGGTGCAGGTGGCCCAGGAGTTCGAGCACGCGAAGCTCGCGATGCCGATCCTGATCGGCGGCGCCACCACCTCCGCCCGGCACACGGCCGTGAAGATCGCTCCCAAGTATTCCCGAGACGTGGTCCACGTGACCGACGCCTCGCGGGCCGCCGGGGTCGTCGAGAAGCTCCTCAGCCCCGCGGTCAGGGAGGAGTTCTCGCGGGCCAACCGGGCCGCCCAGGCCCGCGACGTGGAGAACTTCAAGGCTCGGCAGACGACGAAGCTCATCCCCTACGCCCAGGCCTGCAACGCCCGCTGGACGACCGACTGGGCGGCGGCCGAGATCGCCACGCCGGAGTTCGTCGGCACACGGGTGCTCGAACGCGTGCCGCTCGCCGAGTTGATCCCGTTCATCGACTGGTCGCCGTTCTTCATGTCGTGGGAGCTGAAGGGCAAGTATCCCGCGATCTTCGCCGACCCGGTTGTGGGGGAGGAGGCCAGGAAGCTTCACGGCGACGCCCTGGCGATGCTCGACGAGGTGTCCCGCGAGGGCACGCTCGTGGCCAAGGGCGTGTACGGCTTCTTCGCCGCCAACTCCGAAGGTGACGACATCGTCTTGTTCACGGACGACACGCGGACGGTGGAACTCGGCCGGGTGCACACGCTCCGCCAGCAGTGGGAGCGGAAGGGCCAGGACGTGTTCCACGCCCTGGCCGACTTCGTCGCCCCCCGGTCGAGCGGCCGGGCCGACTACATCGGGGCCTTTGCCTGCACGGCCGGCCACGGCTGCGAGGCGCTCTGCCGGCGCTACGACGCCGACCACGACGACTACTCCTCGATCCTGGCCAAGGCGATCGCCGACCGGCTGGCCGAGGCCTTCGCCGAATGGCTCCATGCGAAGGTGCGGCGGGAGTGGGGCTACGGCCTGGAGGAGAGCCTCTCGACGGACGACCTGATCGAAGAGGGGTATCGCGGGATCCGGCCCGCCCCGGGCTATCCGGCCTGTCCCGACCACACCGAGAAGCGGGCCCTGTTCGCCCTGCTGGACGCCGAACGGGCAGCGGGCATGACGCTTACGGAGAGTTGCGCGATGATGCCGGCGGCGAGCGTCAGCGGGCTCTATTTCGCCCATCCGGAAAGCCGATACTTCGCGGTGGACCGGATCACGCGGGAGCAGGTCGAGTCCTACGCGGCCCGCAAGGGGATGCCGGTCGCCGAGATGGAGCGGTGGCTGGCTCCGAACCTCGGCTACGACGCGTAGCCCGTCCGTCCGATCCCATGGCCCGCACCCGCCGGATCATCCTCGACACCGGCCCCGTCGCCGTCGGGCCCGAGGCCACGAGCCTGCTCGTCGAGCGGTTCCTGTCGCATATCCGCCACGAGCGGGGCCTGGCGGCCAATACGCAGGCCGCCTACGCCCGCGACCTGCGGGACTTCACCGCCTGGCTCGGGGGCCGGGCGGCCGGTTCGCTCACGGTCCGCGATCTGGGCGACTATCTCGCCTCGCTCGCCAAGCGGGGTCTGGCCCGGGCCAGCATCGCCCGCCAGGGGGCCACGCTGCGGACGTTCTACGCCTTCCTCCAACTCGAGGGGATCGTGACCGAAAGCCCCGCGGAGCTGATCGCCCCGGGACGTCCCGACGACGCGATCCCTGGCACGCTCTCGCCGGGCCAGGTCGACCGGCTGCTGGCCGCCCCGGAAGAGAAGACCGCCGCCGGGCGCCGCGACCGCGCCGTGCTCGAACTCCTCTACGCCACCGGGTGCCGGGCGTCCGAGGTGTCGGCGATGCGGCTCGACGACGTGCATCTCGCGGAGGCGTTCTGCACCTGCCACGGGAAGGGGAGCAAGGAGCGGGTCGTGCCGCTCGGCCGGCGGGCCGTGGCGGCCGTCTCCGCCTGGCTCCGCGAGACCCGCGGTCAGTTCGCGGCCCGCTCGGGCGGCCAGCCGCCGTGGGTCGTGCTCTCGGCCCGCGGCAACCGGCTCTCCCGGATGCGGATCTGGGAGATCGTGCAGGAGCACGCCACCGCCGCCGGCATCCCGCCCGGCATCGGCCCCCACACGCTCCGGCACTCGTTCGCCACCCATCTCGTGGCCGGCGGCGTCGATCTCCGCCACGTCCAGGAGATGCTCGGCCACGCCAGCATCGCTACCACCCAGCGCTACACCCACGTCGACGCCGGCCGG
>CAXNGP010000298.1:0-3778 GCA_964201845.1 Pirellulales bacterium | reverse complement strand
GTGCAGAGCGTGCTGCCGATGGTGGCGAAGAGTTTTTTGCCGCCGACACCCTTGAGCGTGATCTCGGCCGGCAGCGTCAGCCCCGAGAGGGCCGTGATCCAGTGGCCGGCGGGGAGCATGAGCGGCACGAGCGCGGGCACGAGCGGGCTGGTGAGCGAGTGGCCCAGGCTCCGGGCCAGTTCCAGCCCCGTGCCGTCGGAGCCGCTCTTGGGCAGCGATTTTCCGCCGGTGCAGAGGATCACTCGCCGGGCCAGCAGGTCCCCGGCGTCGCTCGTCGCCCGAAAGCCGCCGGCGTCTCTCGCGACCGCCGTGACCCGTGCCGGATGCACGAGCCGCGTGCCGGCCCGCGTCGCCTCGCGCACGAGCGCGTCGAGCACCGTCCGCGCCGAGTCACTCGTGGGAAAGAGTTTCCCCGTGTCTTCGGTCTTGAGGGCCACGCCGGCGGCCTTGAAGAACGTGAGGGTGTCTTCGACCGTGAACCGCCTGAGCACCTTGCGGATCGCCGGTGGCGTGCTCCCGGCGTAGTCGGCCTCGGAGACCCGCTCGTGGGTCACGTTGCACCGCCCGCCGCCCGCCACGAGGATCTTGGCGCCGAGCTTCTTGGCCGTGTCGACGGCCGTGAGCGCGAGCGGCCGGCCCGCGGCGGCCGCCGTCCGCCCCGCCCAGGTGGCGGCGAACAGCCCCGCAGCACCGGCGCCAATCACGAGGATGTCGGAGGACTCAGGCAAGAGTTGCTCCTGGGATAAGGCTGCCGTCGACGTCCTCGAGCGCCGCATCCGCGAGGGGCTGCCCATGCCAATCGAGCGGCGTAGGAAACCGACCGCAGCCCGGAGGGCGAAAGCGAGGTTTCCTCCGAGCGAGCGGAGGGCAGGATGCCCGCAGGGAGCGTCCGGCGAGATGGCATGGGCAGCCCCGAGCCGCCACGCACCTCCAGTTATCGCACGCCCCGTCCAGTTTAGAATACGCGCCACACGCGGCCGGTTCGCCGGCCATCCACCAGGAGTCGCACGCATGTCCCGCCTTTCTCGCCGCAGCTTCACGGGCCTCGCCGGGGCCGCCGGCGCAGGCTATTTCGCCGGGCATGGCCTAGCGGCCGCCCGGGCCGAGGGCCCGAATGACAAGCTCAACGTGGCCGTGATCGGCGTGGGGGGCCAGGGCGGGTCGAACCTCCGCGGGGTCTCGAGCCAGAACATCGTGGCCGTCTGCGACCTGGACGAACGGCGAGCCGGCAAGGCCTTCGAGCAGTTCGCCGCCGGTGGACGGTTCACCGACTTCCGGAAGATGTTCGACGCGATCGAGAAACAGATCGACGCGGTCGTGATCAGCACGCCCGACCACACCCACTTCCACCCGGCCTGGTGGGCGCTGGAGCGGGGCAAGCACGTCTACCTCGAGAAGCCACTGGCCCACGAGGTGGAGGAGGTCCGCCGGCTCACCAATGCCGCCCGCGAGAAGAAGCTCGCCACGCAGCTCGGCAACCAGCGGCACGCCAACAAGGGACTCCGCGAGGCGGTGGCGATCGTGAAGAGCGGGGCGATCGGCGACGTGAAGGAGGCCCACTCGTGGATCGCGAGCTCCCGCGGGATGCCGAAGGCCCCCGCTGAGCCCGAGGCCGTGCCCCCGGGGCTCGACTGGGACCTCTGGCTCGGCCCCTGCGCGGCGCGGCCCTACACGAAGGGCTTCGCTCCCTACGACTGGCGATTCTGGTGGGAGTTCGGCACCGGCGAGACCGGTAACTGGGGCTGCCACATCCTCGACATCCCGTTCTGGGCGCTCGACCTGGTGTACCCCACGCACGTCTCGGGCAGCGGCCCCGAGCCCGACGCCCAGCGCACGCCGACGGCCCTGACTTCGCGGCTCGACTTCCCTGCCCGCGGCAGCCTGCCGCCGGTGAGCCTCCACTGGTATCAGGGCCGGCCGGAAATCGCGGCCGAGAAGGGAGCCAATGACAAGGCGTTCAACACGCTGTTCATCGGCAGCCAGGGCATCCTGGCCTGCGGCTTCGACAAGTGGAAGCTCCTCCCCGAGGACACGTTCACCGCGTTCAAGGGCCCGGAGCCGGCCATGCCCCCCTCGCCCGGATTCCACAAGGAGTGGATCGAGGCCTGCCGGGGCGGCACGCCGGCCAGCTGCAACTTTGACTACTCGGGGCCGATGTCGGAGAGCGTCCTGCTGGCGAACATCGCCTACCGGATCCAGGGCGAGTTCGACTGGGACGCCGCGGCCCTGAAGACGAGCCGCGACGACGCGACGGCACTCCTGCGCCGCGCGTACCGCAAGGGCTGGGAGGTCTGAGGCCTTTTCAGGGAAAGGTACCCGAGCCCGATCTTTTGGAACGCTGATGGTGCGAGGGGTTGCCCGTGCCAATCGAGCGGCGTAGGAAACCGAGCGTAGCAAGGAGTGCGGAGCGAGGTTTCCTCCGAGTGAGCGAACGGCAGGATGCCGGTAGCGAGCGTCCGGCGAGAGGGCACGGGCAACCCCGGCCCACCCGAACGCTTGCCCGTCGAACATGATCGGTGCGAGGCCGCGCGCGGCCCCTCACCACCGCTGGTGGACGAGCGGCCGGATCGAGTCGTCGTAGATCTTCTGGACCGCGGCCAGCGTGGCGGCGTCGAGCGGCGGGAGTTCGGAGGCGGCGGCGTTGGCAGCCACCTGGTCGGGCCGGCGGGCGCCCGGAATCACGCAACTGACCGCCTCGAAGGAGAGGATCCACCGAAGCGCGAACTGGGCGAGCGTGGCGCCCGGCGGCACCAGGGACTTGAGCCGTTCGACCGCAGACAGGCCCACCTCGTAGTCGACGCCCGAGAAGGTCTCGCCGCGGTCGAAGCCGGCCCCGTCGCGGTTGAAGGCTCGGTGGTCGGCCGCGGGAAACTCCGTGTCGCGGGTGAACCGGCCCGAGAGCAGGCCGCTGGCCAGGGGCACGCGGGCGATCACCGCCACCCGCTTCCGCTTTGCCACCTCGAAGAACAGCTCGGCCGGCCGGAGTCGAAAGGCGTTGAAGATGATCTGCACGCTCTGCACGCCCGGATACTCGACGGCCTTGAGCGCCTCCTCCACCTTCTCGACGCTCACGCCGTAGAAGAGGAGTTTGCCCTTGGCCACGAGCCGGTCGAGCGCCTCGAACACCTCGGGGCGGTAGTAGACCTCGGTGGGCGGGCAGTGGAGTTGGAGCAGGTCGAGCCGCTCGACTGCGAGGTTCGCGAGGCTGCGGTCGACGAAGGCCTCGAGGTTCTCCGCGTTGTAGCCGTCGGCCGTGTGGGGATTGAGCCGGCGGCCGGCCTTCGTGGCCACGTGGAAGGGTTCCTGCCGCTCGCGGCGGAGGCGGGCGATCATTTTTTCGGAGCGGCCGTCGCCGTAGACGTCGGCCGTGTCGAAGAAGGTGATGCCGTGGTCGAGGGCGGCGTGGAGGGCGGCCATGGCCTCGGCCTCGTCGGCCCCGCCCCAGTCGCGGCCGCCGATACCCCAGGCGCCGAAGCCGATCTCCGAAACCTGCCAGCCGGTTCGTCCGAAGGGTCGATTGTGCATGGGGTCTGCCCTGGGTGGGTTGCGTTCGATTTCAGCCGCGAAACGGGATATTCTGAGGAATCGACGAGGATCATGCCGCAGCGGCGTTCGATCGGCAAGCCGCCGCGATTCGATGAGGAGGCAAGCGATGGGTGGTTGTTCGACGTTCGCTACGTCTTGCGGAGTTGGCTCGGGGTGGCCCGTACCATCTCGCCGGACGCTCCCTGCGGGCATCCTGCCCTCCGGTCGCTCGGAGGAAACCTCGCTCCGCAGT
>CAXNGP010000297.1:0-3778 GCA_964201845.1 Pirellulales bacterium | reverse complement strand
GGACCCGTCTGCCCGGACCCGTCTGCCCGGACCCGTCTGCCCGGATGCTCCCATGCCCGCCACCGCCCAGCTCCCCGCGCTCGCCGCCCACTGCCGGGCCATCGCCGAGCGGGCCCGGGGGTCCGCGATCGAACTGGCGGGGATCCCCGGCGCCCATCGCGTCGCCGCCCTGCGGGCCGCCGCGGCGCGGATCCGAGCCGATGCGGCCGCGATCCTGGAGGCCAACGCCAAGGATGTCGCCGCGGCCCCCGGCTACGGCCTCACGCCCGCCGCCACCGACCGGCTCACGCTCGACCCCGCCCGCGTCGAGGCCATCGCCGCCGGCGTCGAGGCGGTGGCAACCCTGCCCGATCCGGTCGGCGAGGTTTTGGAGCAGACCACGCGGCCCAACGGCCTGGTGATCCGGAAGGTTCGGGTGCCGCTGGGCGTCGTGTTCTTCGTCTACGAGTCGCGGCCCAACGTCACCGCCGACGCCGCAGCCGTCGCCATCGCCTCGGGCAACGCGATCATCCTCCGGGGCGGCAAGGAGGCGGCACACTCGAGCAGCCGGATCGTGGCCAGCGTGCGGGCCGCCCTGGTCGAGGTGGGCCTGCCGCAAGACTGCGTGCAGCTCGTGGACGTGGCCGACCGTGAGGCGGTCGGCGCGTTTCTCACGCTCGACGACCTGATCGACATCGCCATTCCCCGGGGCGGCGAGGGGCTGATCCGCCGCGTCTGCGCCGAGGCCCGGATGCCGGTGCTCAAACACTTCACCGGCAACTGCCACATCTACGTCGACCGGGCCGCCGACCTCGCCATGGCCGAGGCGATCACCGTCAACGCCAAGTGCCAGCGGATGGGCGTCTGCAACGCGGCGGAGTCGCTGCTGGTGCACCGCGACGTGGCCGAGTCGTTTCTGCCCGCGGTGGCCCGGAAACTCGCGGCCCACGGGGTGGAGATCGTGGGCGACGCGGCCACGCGCCGGCTCGTGCCCGCGGCCGGCCCCGCCACCGAGGCCGATTGGGACACCGAATACCTCGGGCCCAAGATCTCCGTCGCGGTCGTGGAGTCGCTCGACGCGGCGATCGACCACGTCAACCGCCACGGCTCGCGGCACACCGACGCGATCGTGACGGCCGACGCCGCCGCGGCGGAGCGGTTCACCTCCCGGGTGGACACGGCCGTGGCGATGGTGAACGCCTCGACGCGATTCAACGACGGTGGCGAGCTGGGGCTCGGGGCCGAGATCGGGATCTCGACCGACAAGCTCCACGCCCGCGGCCCCTGCGGCATCAAGGAGCTCACGACCTACAAGTATGTCGTGACCGGGTCGGGGCAGGTGCGGGGATGATGGCTGGTCGCCCGCGGCTCGGGGTGGCCCATGCCATCTCGCCGGACGCTCCCTGCGGGCATCCTGCCCTCCGGTCGCTCGGAGGAAACCTCACTTCGCAATCCTTGCTACGTTCGGTTTCCTACGCCGCTCGATTGGCATGGGCCACCCCTCGCGGGATCCGTCATCGGTCTTTCAATCCACGCCCCCTTTGCTCCCAATTCATGACTTTCATGATTCGTAACCTGCTTTGTCTCGGAGGATTTCTTCTCGTGGCTACCGCTCTCGCTGCCGATTCCGCGCCCGAGCCTGCCGATCCGCATCAGTGGCTGGAGGAGGTGGCGGGGGAGCGGCAACTCGAGTGGGTGAAGGCCCGCAATGCCGAGGCCGTGGCGACGCTCGCCGCGGGGGAGTCGTTCAAGACGCTCGAAGAGCGGCTCCTCGCGATCCTCGACTCGAAGGAGAAGATTCCCTACGTCTCGAAGATCGGCGACCGCTACTACAACTTCTGGCAGGACGCGGCCCACCCGCGGGGCCTGTGGCGCCGCACGACGCTCGCCGACTACCAGAGCCCCGAGCCCGCCTGGGAGACCGTGCTCGATCTCGACTCGCTCGGCAAGGCCGAAGGGGAGAACTGGGTCTGGCACGGGGCCCGCGTGCTCGCACCCGACGATCGGCTGTGTCTGGTCTCGCTCTCGCGGGGCGGCGCGGATGCCGACGTCGTCCGCGAGTTCGACCTCGCGACGAAGCGGTTCGTGGAGGGCGGCTTCACGCTGCCCGAGGCCAAGAGCCGCGTGGCCTGGCGTGACGAAGACAGCCTGTTCGTGGCCAGCGACTTCGGCCCCGGCTCGCTCACCGACTCGGGCTATCCGCGGACGGTCCGCGAATGGGCCCGGGGCACGCCGCTCGCCGCCGCGCCGGTCGTGTTCGAGGGGAAGGCCGACGACATGTCGGTCGAGGCCTATCGCGACCTGACCCCCGGCTTCGAACGCGACTTCGTCTCCCGGCAGGTGACCTTCTGGACGAACGAGCTCTTTCTGCGCCGCGCCGGGAAGCTCGTGAAGATCGCCAAGCCCGACGACGCCAACGCCGGCATCCATCGCGAGTGGCTGTTTCTCGAGCTCCGCACCGACTGGGACGCCGGCGGGAAGACCCACGCCGCCGGCAGCCTGCTGGCGATCGACTTCGAGCGGTTCCTGGCCGGCGACCGGAGCTTCCACACGCTCTTCGCGCCGGGGCCACGGACGTCGCTCGTGGCCTACGACCCCACCCGCAACCACGTGCTCCTGACCACGCTCGACAACGTCCGCAGCCGGCTGTTCGTGCTCACCTGGCGGGACGGCTCCTGGCATCGGCAGCCGCTGCCGGGCGTGCCGGCGGTGGCCACCGCAAGCGTGGCCGCCGTGGACGACCTCGACAGCGACAATTTCTTCCTGACCACGGCCACGCCGCTGGAGCCGGCGACCCTCGCGCTCGGCACCCTCGAGCCCGACGGCAGTGGCGCCGCTCCGGCCGCCCTCAAGCGGTCCCCCGCCTTCTTCAAGGCCTCCGGCCTCGCCGTCACCCAGCACGAGGCGACGAGCAAGGACGGCACGCGGATCCCCTACTTCCAGATCGCCCCGGCCGACCTCCCGGCCGACGGCTCCACGCCCACGCTCCTCTACGGCTACGGCGGCTTCGAGATCCCCCTGGTGCCGAGTTACGCGGCGACCGTGGGCGCCGCCTGGCTCGAGCGCGGCCGCGCCTATGTGATCGCCAACATCCGCGGTGGCGGCGAGTTCGGGCCGGCCTGGCACCAGGCCGCCCTCAAGGAGAAGCGGCTCCGGGCCTACGAGGATTTTGCCGCCGTGGCCGAGGATCTGATTGCCCGCAAGGTGACGTCGCCGTCCCGGCTGGGCATCAAGGGGGGCAGCAACGGCGGGCTCCTCGTGGGCAACCTGTACGCCATACGGCCCGAGTTGTTCGGGGCGGTGCTCTGCCAGGTGCCGCTCCTCGACATGCGGCGGTTCAACAAACTGCTCGCCGGGGCGAGCTGGATGGGGGAATACGGCAACCCCGACCTGCCGGAGGAGTGGGCCTTCATCAAGACCTTCTCTCCCTATCACACCGTCACGGCCGATCGCGACTACCCGCCGCTGCTGATCACCACGTCGACCCGCGACGACCGGGTGCATCCCGGCCACGCCCGCAAGATGACGGCCCGGCTGGCCGAGTTCGGCAAGCGCGTGGTGTATTACGAAAACATCGAGGGGGGCCACGGCGGCGCCGCCGACAACAAGCAGCGGGCCTTCATGGACGCCCTCGGCTGGACGTTTCTCGAGCGCGAGCTCAGCCGCTGACCGTGTCGAACTGGGCGAGTACGGCCCGGGGCGCGCCGATGCCGATCACGTGCACCGGTCCCGTGAGGGCCGCGGCGCCGACCGCGTCGAAACCCCGCTTCCGCGCCACGAACGTGGCCGTGGCGTCGGC
>CAXNGP010000296.1:0-3786 GCA_964201845.1 Pirellulales bacterium | reverse complement strand
ATCGACTTCACCGGCGCGTCGTTCGCCCGGTCGAAGTTCGTCGGCACGCGGCTCGTGGGCACGATCCTCCGGGGCTGCGACCTGACGCACACCGTCTGCGAGAAGGCCGACTTCTCCCGGGCCGTGCTCGACGACGCCGACCTGACGGCGGCCACGCTTCAGGGGGCCCGCTTTCGCAGCGCGTCGCTCGCGGCCGCGACCTTCGCCGGCCTCGACCTGACGGGCGGCGACTTCAGCGACACGACGGGCGGGCAGGCCGATTTCACCGGGGCCACGCTCGTCGCCGCGAGGTTCGCCGGGTCCAGTCTGCCGCGGGCCGTGTTCAGCAAGGCAATCCTCGAGGACGCCGACTTCTCGAAGGCGGCGCTTCCCTCCGCCACCCTGGAGTCGGTGGCGGCGGTGGGGGCGAACTTCTCCGACGCGACGCTCACCAACATCCGTGCCGGGCGGAAGGCCGACTTCTCCCGTGCGACCTTCACCGGCGCCACGGCGGCCGGCGGGGTCTGGAAGGAGGGACGTTTCGACGGGGCGAGTTTCGCCCGCGCATCGCTCGTGCGCGGCCTGTTTGAAGACGCCTCGCTCCGCGGAGCGGACCTCGACCGCTGCGACCTGATGAAGGCCAGCTTCGAGGACGCCGACCTGCGCGGGGCGGTGCTGACCAATGCGAACCTGCTCCGGGCCAACTTCGCGGGAGCGTCGCTGATCGATGCGCGGCTCGACGGGTCCAACCTCTACGAGGCCGCCTTCCGCGACGCCGTGCTCATCAACGCGACCTGGGAGCATGCCAACCTGAAGAAATCGGGGCTCGCCCACCGATGACCTGGTCGCCGCCACGCAAGGGAGAGCTGCCCAAGCCGCCGCCGAATGCCGTCCTCATGCTCGAGGAGGTGATCGAGCATCTGGAGAAGCGTGAGCCCTTCGAGGCCTGCGCGCTCAACTCGCTCGATCTTGCCGGGCGGAACTTCGCCGGCTGCGAGTTCCGGATGACGGTGTTCAAGGAGGTGGTGCTCGACGGAGCGTCGTTCGTCGGGGCGAAGTTCTCCCAGTGCGTCTTCATCCGCTGCCTGCTGCGAGCCGCCACCTTCAGCCGCACGCGGTTCGACGAGGTGCAGTTCCTGCAGAGCGTGCTCGAAAGCGCCCGCTTCGAGAAATGCCGGCTCACGACGGGCACGTTCGCGGAGAGCGTGCTCGCCGACGCCGGCTTCACCTCGTGCAGGGCGCCCTTCCTCGTCGTGCATGCCTGCCCCGCGCCGGGGGCACGGTTCATCACGTCGACCCTCACCGACGCATCGTTCACCAAGGGCAGCCTCCGCGACGCGGTGTTCGAGAAGTGCGACCTCAAGGCCGCGCGCGTCAGCGGCATGGATCTCGGCGGCGCGAGGTTTCCGGGCACCCGGCTCACGAAGGCCCATGTCGAGAAGGCCGACCTCCAGCGGACGGACTTCTCGACGGCCCTGTTTCGCGACACGTCATTGGCCGGCAGCACGCTTTCCCCCGAGACGCTCCTGCCGGTGCGGTGCGACGGCTTGTCGCTCGCGAAGGCCGTCGCACCGGGCCTGGCACTCGGATCGCGATCGCTCCGCAGAGCATGCCTCGACGAGGCGGGGCTCGAGGGTGCCGATCTTTCGGGGACCAACCTCACGGGGGCGAGTCTGAAGACGGCGCGGCTGTGCGGTGCGCGGCTGGACAAGGCCTCGCTCCGCGGGGCGCAGGCCGCGGGGGCCGACTTCGGCCAGGCCGTGCTCGACGAGGCCGACCTCTCGCGGGCCGACATGCAGGGGGCCGTGTTGACGGGGGCCTCGCTCCGTGGAGCCGACCTGATGCGGGCGAATCTCCGTGGCGCCCCGCTGACCCGCCGGCAGTTCGTCGAGGTGCGCGAGGTGCGGGCCGCGCAGGTCTCCGGCGTCGACTTCAGCGGGGCCGATCTGGCCGGCCGCGACCTCCACGGCAGCGGGTTCGAGAACTGCCTGTTCAAGGGGGCCGACCTGTCGCGGACGAAACTGCTCGGCGTCGCGTTCACCGACTGCGACCTCTCCGGCGCCTCGCTGGCCGGCAGCGAGCAGGGCGACACGACGTTCCGGGGGTCACGGCTCGACCGCGCGGACTTCACCGACGCCACGCTGCTGCGGGGTGATTTCCGCGGTGCCAGCCTGGGCATGACGCTGTTCCGGAGAACGCAGTTTCAGCACACGCTGTTCGCCGGAGTGCCGCTCACCGCCGCCGTGCTTGACGAAGCTCGGCTCTTCAAGTGCCGCCTCGACGACGTTCAGCTGCCGGGGGCTTCGTTCGCCGGCATCGACTTCACCCACTCGCGGTTTCAGCGTGCCAATCTGCAGGGGGCGGACTTCTCCGGGGCGGTGCTCGTGGGCTGCAACTTCAGCAAGGCGAATCTCCAGGCGGCGGACCTGCGGGACTGCCGGGCGAAGACCGCCTGTTTCGGCGACGCCACCCTGACGGAGGCCGACTTCAGCGGCGCCGATCTGACCCGCGCTAGCTTCAGCCGGGCGAACCTCGCCGGCGTCCGCTTCGACGCCGCGATCATCGCCCGCACGCAGTTCGATTTCGCCCGCGCCGAGCGGTCGTCGTTCCGCCGAGCGGACCTCACGTTCGCCGACTTCTCCTACGCGATCCTCGTGGGCGCGAACATGACCGATGCCATCACCGAGCGGACGAACCTGCACGGCGTCGCCGACGCCGGAGTGTCATGGACGAGGCAGCAGCGTGCCCGCGCGAGGCCCACCGACGCGGACCGCTACGAAGCCGAGACCTGGCAGCCGCCACCGCTGCCCTGACTCCGACGTGGTTCATCGAACCGTTGAATTCCGGCGTGAGCGAACCGCGACTTGTCCCGGGCGGAGGTGGACCCCCGCCCGGGGTGTGGTGGCGACATCCGACTCATCGCGTTCATTACCGATCCGGGCCGGCATTCCATGCCACGGTGCGGACGGCCCGCGAGAAGAGCGGTTTCAAGGCGGGCTCGAGCCGACGAGAAAAATCCGGCCTTGAGCGTGGATAGGAAGCTCTTCGGCACCTCCACGATCGGGTCGCATCCAGCCCGATCAGCTCCGGCGGTTGCTCCTCATGATCCGCCCCGCTCGGCCGTCGCTTGCCGAAGTGCCATTGGCCGACCTATCCCGAAGGGATTGTTCCGTCTCGTGCACAACTGCGAATAGCAGCGGCCGGACTTGAACCGGCGACACCCGGCTTATGAAGCCGGTGCTCTAACCAACTGAGCTACGCTGCCCTGATGCCGGAAATATAGCCCACGCCGCGGCCGCCGTCAGCCCGCCAGCCGTTCAGCCGGTTTCCGTGAGGGCTGCGGCCATGGCCTCGGGTGGCAGCGTCACCGCCCGGGCAAAGCCGGCCACCAGCCTGGAGTGTTCCGGCACGAAGACCACGATCGCGAAGTCGCCGAGTTGGAAGAGCGACGCGGCGTCGGGAAACTTTTTCAGATAGGCGGCCTTGAAGGCGGCGTGGTCAGGTTGATCTTCCCCGATGAACTCGGCCCGGGCTGGAATGGAGACCCGGGCCAGCGCCTGGGGCATTTCGCCAGGCGTCTCGGCCGCGCTGAGGAGCAGGCAGACGTCGGGGCAGGACCGCATCTCGCGGGTGTGGGCCGCGAGGCCGCTGACGTGCGTGACCAGCCGCAGGCCCGAGGGGCCCGCGTGGACGGCGAAGGGAATCATCGACACCGCCGGTCGCCCATCGTGGAGCGTGGCCAGGGCCGCCGTCGAGCGGTCGAGCAGCAGCGAGCGAAGGACGGCGGCGAGCGAGTCGGACATGCCA
>CAXNGP010000295.1:0-3788 GCA_964201845.1 Pirellulales bacterium | reverse complement strand
AGGCGGTCGACACCTGCGCGGCCGAGTTCGAGGCCCAAACGCCCTACTACTACTCCTCCTGGGAGGAGGAGGACGAGACCCGGCCCAAGCCACCGGGGCGGAAGCGGGTGATGATCCTGGGCGGCGGCCCGAATCGGATCGGTCAGGGGATCGAGTTCGACTACTGCTGCTGCCACGCGAGCTTCGCGCTGCGCGAGATGGGCATCGAAAGCGTGATGGTCAACTCGAATCCCGAGACGGTGAGCACCGACTACGACACGAGCGACATGCTCTTCTTCGAGCCCTTGACCTGCGAGGACGTGCTCAACATCGCCGACCGCGTCCAGCCCGACGGGGTGATCGTGCAACTCGGCGGCCAGACTCCGCTCAATCTGGCGCGGGCCCTGCAGGCGGCGGGGCTGCCGATCATCGGCACCTCCGTCGACACGATCGAGATGGCGGAGGACCGGGAGAAGTTCCGTGACCTGCTCGACCGACTCGGCCTGCGGCAGCCGGCCAGCGGGATCGCCAAGACGCTCGAGCAGGCCCGCCGCGAGGTGGCCCGGATCGGCTACCCGTCGCTCGTGCGGCCCAGTTTCGTACTTGGCGGTCGGGCCATGGAGATCTGCTACGACAACGCCCAGTTCGAGCGGTACGTGGCCGAGGCGTTCGCGGTCGCCCAGGGCCAGCCGGTGCTGATCGACCGGTTTCTCGAGGACGCGATCGAGGTGGACGTCGACTGCATCTGCGACGGCCGCGACGTGATCGTCTCGGGCGTGATGGAGCACATCGAGGAGGCCGGCGTGCATTCCGGCGACTCGGCCTGCTGCATCCCGCCCCACAGCCTCTCCGAGGAGGTGATCGCCGAGATCAAGACCGCGGCCACGGGGCTCGCCCGCAGCCTCGGTGTGGTGGGGCTGATGAACGTGCAGTTCGCCGTCAAGAAGGAGTCGGACGCCGGTGGGGCGACGAAGCCCACGCTCTACGTGATCGAGGTCAATCCACGTGCCAGCCGGACGGTGCCGTTCGTGGCCAAGGCCACGGGACTGCCGGTGGCGAAGGTGGCCGTGAAGGTGATGGCGGGCACGAGCCTCGCCGAGCAGGGGATCACCGCCGACCCCGAGCCGGCCCACGTGAGCGTCAAGGAGAGCGTGTTCCCGTTCGTGAAGTTCGCCGGCGTCGACATCGCACTGGGCCCGGAGATGCGCAGCACCGGCGAGGTGATGGGGGTGAGCGAGAGCTTCGCGATCGCCTTCGCCAAGAGCCAGGTGGCCGCCGGCATCCTGCTGCCCGAGAAGGGGCGGATCTTCCTCAGCGTGGCCAGCGAGCATGCCAAGGAGCAGATGGTGGGGCTGGCGCGACGGCTGCTGGCCCTCGGCTTCGAGTTGATGGCGACCGCGGGCACGGCCCGCACGCTGGCTGCGGCGGGCATCGAGGTGGAGGTGGTCCGGAAGCTCCAGGAGGGGCATCCGAATCTCATCGATCACCTGATCGACGGCCGCGTGCAACTGATCTTCAACACGCCGCGAGGCAAGGGGGCACGCACCGACGAGGGGCGGATCCGGGCCGCGAGCGTGCTTTACGGAGTGCCCTGTATCACCACACTGCCGGCGGCGGAGGCCTGCGTGCGGGCGATGGAGGGGATCCGCACCGAGCCGCTCTCGGTGCAGCCGATCCAGGACCGCTTTCCCGAGACGGCCGCCTCGCGATGAGCGAGACGGGTCTCAGCCGTCGCCATCAAGCGAGCCGGCCGAGGGGACGGAATCCCCTCGGCCGGTGATTGAGGGCCTGCGAAGGCCCCGGCGTCGCTGGTCGGGCACCAGGGCTTAGGCCGCGACCGCCGGCTTCTTCAGGAAGCTGACGATCAGGGGCAGCAACGCGCCCACGATCGCCGACAGGCCACCCGTGCCGGCCAGGTTGTCGCCGCCGCCGACGAGACCGCCGAGGGCCGGGATGAGCATCGGCAGCACCTTGCCGCCGAGCCCGCCGCCCACGAGGCCGAGCACGCTGTTGACGACCGGGCCGAGGCTCCGGCCCTTGAGCAGGGCGCCGACGATGTTGGCACCGGCGCTGCCGGCGATGAGGCTCACGATCCAGCTGATGATCTGGGGATCCATGGTGTTTCGACTTTCTTGTTGGAGTGGTCACCCGACTGCCGTGGCCCTCCGCGGGGCCCGGTCTTCGAAAGGTGAGTTGCCGCCCATGGCCCCCGCGTCACGGCCCGCGCAAAAAAATTGTGGGCGGTCGCAGGCCCGGAGTCGGGCTGTGATGGTCGTAGGGATCGCACCGGCGTGCGGCGGCTCAGGCTCAGTAGTAGCCGAACAGCGTGAAGTCGCGGGCGTAGACGCGGCGCAGATTGGTGACCGCCGCTGCGCCGAGCCGGTCGGTGGGCGATCCGGCCGGCTGGCCCCGGCGGTTGACCGGAGCCGGCATCCGGAACCGGATCGAAGTCTCCGCCCGGATCACGTCGAGGTCGCCGGCGAACGACTCGGTCTTGAAGGCCCGATTCACCGCAAGCCGACCGCGAATCTCCAGGAAGGTGTGCTGCGGGGCGAACCAGGGCAGGGCGAGGACCTCGGAGCCAGGGGCGAGTCGTTCGGCCACCTCTGCCGCCGTGCCGCCGTGGCGGTCGAGCAACCGCTTCATCTCCGGGAGATAGTCCCACAGGTCGTCGGTCTGGATGTGGTCGTAGGCCGAGACGAACCGGGCCAGTGGGTCGCGTACGAACGTGAACACGTAGGCCGCGTCGTAGAACGCCGGGTCGGCGGCGCGATAGCCCTCGGCCGTCACGTGGCCGGTCTGGAAGCCGAGCCAGGCGTCGAGCAGGGCGGAGCCGGCGCACTTGGGCACGTGGATGAAGATCGCGGCGTCGCGGCGAAACTGCCGGGGCAAGAGCCCGGGGGCGGCAGGGCGGCGAAAGAGGTTCATGCGGCTCACGGCGGCGACGGAGAGACCCCGATCAGGCGGCTCCCGACGCAAGCGTGATACCCGTTCCAGCGGCGTGGCGGCAAGGTTTCCCGGGGCCGGGGTGGGCCTCATGGTTTGGAGGGGAGCCGACGGGTAGAGTCGGCAGGGATGGAGTTGCCAGCCTTTCCGCCGGTGTATGCCGACCCGCGGCCCTTGCCGGCCCCCGTGGCCGATGAGCCGCCCCGCCTGACCGCCCGCACGCTCGGGGGCCTGGAGTGGGTTTTGGCGAAGGAACTGGAGGCCATCGGGGCGGCCGACCTGCGAGTGGGTCGCCGGACGGTCGAGTTCTCCGCCCCGCCGGGCCGCGAGCGGGAGACGCTCTACCGGTCGGTGCTGGAGAGCCGCACGGCGATCCGCGTGCTCGAGCCACTCGGGCGGTTCCGGGTGGATTCACCGACGGCCCTCCATGCGGCCCTCCAGGGGATCGACTGGACCGAGCAGCTGAAGGTCTCCGACACGCTGCGGGTCGATGCGGCGATCCACGACACGTTTCTGACGCATTCGCTCTACGCCGCGCAGGTCGTCAAGGATGCCGTGGTGGACCAGCTTCGGACGCCGAGCGGTAAGCGGCCGGGCGTGAGCCTCCGCGGGGCCACGCTTCGCCTGGCGCTGCATCTGGTGGGCGACGTGGCCACGGTCTACCGGGATGCGGCGGGCCGGTCGCTCCACCAGCGGGGCTGGCGGATGGGCGAGGTGGAGGCCCCACTCTCGGAGGTACTCGCCGCGGGGATCCTCGCCATCGCCGGCTGGTGGCGGCCCGGCGCGGCAGGCCCCGAAGCGTCGAGCGGCGAGCTGGTGCTGGACCCGATGTGCGGCTCGGGCACGTTCGTGGTCGAGGCGGC
>CAXNGP010000294.1:0-3789 GCA_964201845.1 Pirellulales bacterium | reverse complement strand
AACGCGTTGATCTCGCGCTCGCTGAACACCCCCTCCCACCTGCCGACCTCGCGCAAGGCCGCGTGCAGCGCCGACCCGCGGGTCACCAGCCGCCGCGCGGCCTGCTCGGCCGCGATGGCCGCGGCGGCCGGCTCACGGCCGGCGAGCGGCCCGCCCGGGGGCAGCCGGGTGCGGTAGAACTCGGGTTGATACGCCGCGGCGACGGCGAGCGCGGCCCCGACTGCCAGCATTCCGCCGATCACCGGCACCAAGAGCCGTCGCAACCGCCGGGGTCTCGGCGGCTGCGACGGCTCGAAATCTTCGTCGGGCGGGGCGTTGATGGGCTCGGGTTCCACCCAGGAGAGTGTGGACCAGGAAGCCCCGGGCGGGCAAACGTCGACTCCGGTTCAGCCCACGCACCGGAGCAATCGGGGGATCGGCAGCTCGGCTGCGGCATCGAGCGTGACGTCGCCCACCACGCCTTCGTCGAGCTCGTCACGAAGCACCCGCACGTCGGGCGGGGCCTCGATCCCGATCCGCACCTTGTCGCCACTCACGCGGACGATCGTGACCACCACCGAGTCACCCACGCGAATCCGTTCGTTTTGTTTGCGAGAAAGCACGAGCATGAAGGCCTCCGTTGTCTTCTTTTGGATGAATGAAATGAATAGAGCGGGGAGGTGTACATTTGTCAAGCACTTGGCCGCGGACTTGTTCCGCGAGCGATGCGCGCGGCTCCGGCCGCCCCCCCGGGCGACCTTCACTTCCGACCGCCGGCTGCGGGGCGACAAGGGGTCGCGACGCGGCGGATTGGGGAAGCTGTGAGCCAGGGGAAAGATCGTCCGGCCGGGCGGTGTTTCTTGCCTGGGGGGAAAAGTGCGCCGGCAGGATGCGTTGTGACGGCGGCGCAGGCCAGCCGACCGGCAGACTCATGCGGCGGCAGGCTGCTGCCGAACGCCAGGCCGGCTCACTCGCGACGATCGCCCGCGACTGGCTCCTCGGCGGCCGGAGCGGCGAACGCGGCAAGCTCCACCGACTCGGAGCCGGCCACGTGCGCCTCGGCGTCGGCGACCAGTCGCCGATCGGCGGCCAGCAGTCGCGGGTGGGTCTTGTGCACGCTCCGCAACCGCGCCGCACCGCCAGCCACCACCGCCAGCCGCGGATCGATCTCGAGGGTCACCTCCGCCGGAATCGCCTCGGCCACCTCGAGCCGCCGATTGAGCGCGAGCCTCGGAAACGGAGGGATCCCGCCCGGGTGCAGCAGGGCCTTCAGCAGGATGGCCGTGTCGGCGAACCGCCGGTAGGTACCGGCCGCTTCCGGCGACTCGGCCGCGGTGAGGGTGACCGCATACTTCACCCGTGGCCCGGAGAGTACGAGCGTCTCGTCGTCTTCGGCGAAGCTGCCCGTGAAGTCGGGGCCGCCGGCCCAGCGGACGAGCCGATCGTCGCTCGAGCGGGCCCACTTCGCCAGCGAGACGCTCATGCGCTCCAGGCGAATCAGTGGGATCTCGGTCTTCACCCGCCGGACCGGATCGATCACGACGACCCGCTCCCGCTCCGGGTCGTGGAGCACGATCTCCACGAGTTCCATTCCGGCCTCCGGCTTGTCCTTGGCCGCGGGCAGTTCGAGAAAGTCCCAGGCGACACCCGCTTCGAAGAGCGTCAGGCTGCGGGCGACGGGTTCGTCGTCGCCGTCGCTGAACAGCTCGCTCTCGATCCGCATCACGACCGGTTCGGGGAAGGCCCGCGGCTCCGCGGGATCGGCCGCCGCGAGCGGGACGCTCGCCGCGAGGACGACCAAGGGGAGACACCAGCAGGTTGCGCGGATCACGGCAGCCACCTCCGGGAAATCTGGGAGGGGGAGGCTAGCAGCACGATCCGGCCCGCGGAAAGACCAGATCCCGGGCCTCCGCCCGGCCCGCCGGGCATGTGTTATCCTCGCCGCAACCCTGGGAAAAACCCGATCATGCGGCTCCTCCTCCCTGCGTTCACCCGCCTCGCCGTGGCGGTCCTCGTTCCCGCCCTCGGCGGATTCGGCCTGCTCGCCGGGGCGACTATCGCCGCCGAGCCGGACTGGCCCCAGTGGCGCGGCTCGGCCGGCGACGGCCACGCCCCGGCCGCCCATGATCTGCCGGTCACCTGGAGCGAGACCGAGCACATCGTCTGGAAGACGCCGCTCGCGGGCCGCGGCTGGTCGAGCCCCGTGATCGGCGCCGGGCGGATCTGGATGACGACGGCGCTCGAGCGGCAGGCGAGCCCCGAGGAGCAGGCCCGGGCCCTCGAGGGCAACAAGATGGCCGGCCAGCTCGCGGTCTCCGGCACCGTGACGATCCGCGCGGTGTGTGTCGAGCAGGCCAGCGGAAAAGTCCTGCACGACGTCGAACTGTTCACGATCGAAAACCCGCAGCCGATCCACAAGCTCAACTCCTTCGCCTCTCCCTCGCCGGTCCTGGCCGGCGGCCGCCTCTACTGCCACTGCGGCGACTTCGGCGCCGCCTGCATCGACGCCGCCTCGGGGCAGGTGCTCTGGAAAAACCGCGAGCTGCGGCTCAACCACGAGAACGGCCCCGGCAGTACGCCGGTCGTGTGGCGCGACAAGCTGATCGTGCACTTGGACGGCAGCGACGCGCAGTCGATCGCCGCCTACGACACGGCCACCGGGCGAGTCGCCTGGCAAACGTCCCGCTCGGGCGAACTGCGGGAAGACCCACAGCTCAAGAAGGCCTACGGCACCCCGGTGATCCTCACGCTCGGCGGCCGCGAAGTGCTCGTCTCGCCGGCGGCCGACTGGCTCTATGGCTACGACCCGGCCACCGGTGCGGAGCTCTGGAAGATGAGCTACGGGGTGCTCGGGTTCTCGGTCGTGCCCCGGCCGGTGACGGCCGGCGACCTGCTCTTCATGAGCACGAGTTTCATGCAGCCTGAACTGCTGGCCGTGAAACTGGCCGGCCCCGACCAGGCCCCCGAGATCGCCTGGCGGGAGAAGAAGGGCGCGCCCACGATGTCGTCGCCGCTGGTGGTCGACGGCCTGGTCTACATGGTGAGCGACAAGGGCGTGGGCACCTGCCTCGACGCCCGCACGGGAGAGCCGGTCTGGTCGGAGCGGCTCGGGGGCAACTTCTCGTCGTCGCCCGTGTTCGCCGACGGCCGGATCTATGTTGGCAACCGCGACGGCGACACGTTCGTGATCAAGCCTGGCCGCGACTACGAACTCCTGGTGACCAATCACCTCGACGGCGGCATCTACGCCACGCCGGCCGCGGTCGGCCGGGCGATCTACCTGCGGACCGAAAACGCCCTCTACCGGATCGAGCAGCCGGCAGGAGAGAAGCCGGCCGCGGCCACCGCCAGCCCGTCGACGACCGGCGCCCAGGCGACGGCCGAGCCGGCCGCCCCGAGCAGCGCCGCAGCCCCGGCTCCGCCCGCCGGCGAAACCTTCTCGTTCACGTTCGATTCGAGCCGCGTCTACCCCGGCACGACCCGCGAGGTCACCGTCTACGTGCCCAGGCAGTACGACGAAAAGATGCCGGCCTGCGTCCACGTGAATCAAGACGGCGTGCAGTCCGACGCCCCGCGGGTCTTCGACCGGCTGATCCATGAGCGGAAGATGCCCGTCACGATCGGCGTGTTCGTGAAGCCGGGCGTGGTGCCGGCGGCCCGCGCGGAGGCCCTGCCGCGGTTCAACCGCTCCTTCGAATACGACTCGCTGGGAGGCGACTACGCGACGTTTCTCCTCGACGAGCTGCTGCCGGCCGTCGAGACGAAATCGACAGCCGACGGCCGGAAGCTCGTGCTCTCGAAGCGCGGGGC
>CAXNGP010000293.1:0-3798 GCA_964201845.1 Pirellulales bacterium | reverse complement strand
GTCGAGCAGCCCCGGCTCGCCCGCGACGGCCACCGCCGTGGTCACGAACACCCGCTCGCCCACGACCACCGGCGACGACGACCCGCGGCCGGGAAGCTCGGCCTTCCAGCGAAAATTGCGGTCGGGACCGAACTCGACAGGAGGCTTGGCCGTCAGCGACGCCCCGTTGCCGCCGTCGCCCCGCCAGTGTGGCCAGTCGGCCCGGGCCTGCGGAGCCAGGAATCCAGCAAGCAGGAGCCAACCGCCGATCTGGGCGATTTGAGAATCACGCATGGAACGAAGCCTCGCGTCCGGTTGACCGATTGGATTTCGCCTTGGACGGCAGTAGCCTACCGCGTAATTCCCCGGGCGGGGGAGTCGGGCGACCCGAACCCTTCCGACCAGGAGACGCGACATGTTTGGTATCGGTCCCGCGGAACTCGTGACGATGCTCATCTTCGCCCTGTCGGTGGCCGGGGCCGGGGGCCTCCCGCTCTCCACTCCACCGCTGCCAGCCGATCCGGTGATCGCGCGGACGGCGCCTGATGAGTGTCTGTTTCACATGGAGACGGCGGGGGTCGCCGCCCCCGAGGCCGACTCGAAGAACCTCACCGAGCGGATGCTCGCCGATCCGGAGATGCGGGAGTTTCTGGCAAGGGTCGCCGAACAGGCCATGGGCCTTCTCCGCCAGCGCTCGCCGGCGGGACCGGAGAGTGCCGAGGCGATCGGCGCGTTGCTGGAAGCGGCACTAACGCAGCCGATGGCCCTGACCGTGGAGCAGTTTCAGCCGCCCTCGCCGGAGGGGCCGCCGCAGGTCGTGGCGTCGCTCGTGGTCCGGGTGGGTGACCGGGGCGAGGCGATCGAGAAGGCGGCCCGGTGGCTGGCGGGCTCGACGCCACTGTTCAGGTTCGAAGCTGTGGATATCGGAGGTCGATCCTGGCAGCGACTGCGGGACGCTGGGCCGCAGTCGGGCCAGGTTTCCTGGGGGATCAACGACGGGTCGTTTGTGATCGCGATCGGGCCCGGCGCGCTCGAGTCGCTCGTCACCAGGATGAACGACGCCGGCCGCAAGGCTCCGGCATGGAAGGCGGCCATCGAAAAGCGGCTGCCGGTCGATCGCCGGAGCACGCTTACCTACTTCAACGCCGGCGAAGCGCTGCGGATCGCCACGAGCCTGCCCGACCCTGACCGCGACAAGCTGATTGCCTTCCTCGATGCCTCGGGGCTCGGCACGCTCACGACGGTGGCTGCCGTCAGCGGGATGACGGCCGAGGGGTTCGCCGCCCACACCTTGCTCGGCTTCGACGGCCCGCCCACCGGGCTCTTCGCCCCGCCGGCCACGGGGATCGGCCCGAAGGAGCTGGCCCGCGTCCCGGCTGACGCCATGATGGCCCAGGCCTGGTCACTCGATCCCTCGGCGATGCTGGCGACGGTGCTCGGGATCGTCGAGGCGACCGAGCCGGCGGCGGCCGCCGGGTTTCGCGCCAGCCTTGAACAACTGCGGGCGGTCGCCGGGTTCGACATCGACACGCATCTCCTGAAGGCCCTCGGCCCCGACTGGACCGTGCTGTCGGTGCCGGCGCCTGGGGGCATGCTTCCGAGCGTGGCGATCGTGGCCGGCGTGCGCGACCGGGCCACGTTCACAAAGACCCACAAGGCGCTGCTGGGAATCCTCCGAAACGCGGCGGCCGTCGGTGGCGACGTGCAACTCACCGTCAGGGACATTCCCTACCGCGACCAGACGCTCTTCTGCCTCGAGCCGGCCGGTTCCGGAATCCCGATGCCGATCACGCCCACGTGGTGCCTCGCGGAAGACCGCCTGATCGTCACGCTCTCCCCGCAGTTGATGAAGACGCTGCTGGCCCGCGAGGCGAAGGCCGCCGCCATCGACGGCGTGGCCGAGGTGAAGCGGGCGCTTGGCGGCGGGGAGCCCGCGCTCGTGGGCGTGGTCGATCCCGTCTGGCTCGTGGGCACGCTCTGCGGCCTGTACGAAATGGCCGCCCCGATGGCGCGGGGCGTGCTCCGCGAGCAGGGCGCGCAGATCGACCTGCCGCTGCTGCCGCCGAGTTCGGCGATCATGCCCTTCGCTCGTCCGCAGGTGACCACGATCCGGCATCCGACCGACGGGATTCTCATCGAAAGCAGCGGCACGATCCCACTCGGGCCGCTCACCGCCGGTGGGGGCATCGCCGGCGTCTCGCCCGCCTCAACGCCGGTGCTCGTCGGGCTGCTCCTGCCGGCCGTGCAGAGCGCCCGCGAGGCGGCCCGGAGGGCGCAGGTGATGAACAACTTCAAGCAGGTCGTGCTCGCGATGCACATGTACGAAACGACCCACGGTGAGCTTCCATCCCAGGCGATCTGCGACCAGCAGGGAAAGCCGCTGCTCAGCTGGCGGGTGATGCTGCTGCCCTACCTCGAGGACGGCGACCTCTACGAGCAGTTCCGCCTCGACGAGCCCTGGGATAGCGAGCACAACCTGAAACTCGTGGAGCGGATGCCCGCCGTCTACGGCGATCCCTCCGCACCCGAACTGGCCGCGCGCGGGCTGACGGCGGTTCAGGTCTTGACCGGGAAGGCCACGCCTTTCCCGGTTCCGGACAGGAACCCACGGCTCGCGGGGATCAGCGACGGCATGAGCAACACGCTGGCGATCGTCGAGGCGATGCCCGACAACGCCGTGCCCTGGAGCAAGCCCGACGACATCGAGTTCGACCCGGAGCAGCCGCTCGCTGGTGTCGGCAACCCCCGACGCCAGGGAGGGTTGTTCGTCGCCGGGATGATGGACGGCAGCGTGCGGATACGCACCCCCGACATCGATCCAGAGGTCTTCAAGGCGCTCGTGACGCCGAGCGGCGGCGAGCCGGTGGGCCTCGACTGACTCTCCGCGGTATGCTCGCGGCCTCCGCGCCCGAGCATTCATGACCGACCCCGCCGCCCGGCCAGCCTCGCCCGTCGACGTGCTCCAGATCGAGCAGTCGCTGCGAGCGGCCGTGCCTGAAGCGATTTTCGCCCCGGCGCGGGTGGTGCGGCGGATTATCCGGGCGGATCTCGATCTGCCGCTCGTGCGGGCCCGCGTGCCACACCGCGAGAGCATCCTGCTCTCACCGGCACGGTTACTGGAACTCGCGGACGACTTCTGGGGACTGCCCCCGGAGCTACCCCCGACGATCCTGCTCGTTGCCCGGCCCGACCGCGACGCGTTCGCCGCCAGCGGCGAGCAGGCGTTGCTCCGCGAGTACTGGCGGCGGCTGTTCCACGGCTGTGTCGACATGGCGATTCGCGGACTTCTGGCAGACGAGGCCGTGGATGGGCCGGACTTCCGCGGCCTCATCGATCGACTCGGCCAACCTGCCGTCGCCGAAGCCCGGGGCGTGCTCGCCCACGAGGGGTTGCTCCGCGATCCCGACGATCCGCGGGAGACGGTGGCCGAGTTCGTCACGGTGGTCCTGGAGTTCGCGGAGTTCGCGCCCCAGCTGCTGCCCGCCTGGTTCCCCGCCCTCGAAGACGCGGAGGCGACGGCGGATTTTCTGGACCGGCTCGTCGACGCCGACGCGATCCTGACCCGCACGCGGCCCCCCGGGATCGCCGAACCGTTAGCCTCGCTGGCCACCGGTCCTGGGCCCCAGGGTGCGGCGGCGCCGGTGGCGAGCGGCCGCTTTGCCCGCCGGCGGGGCGCGTTCGTGCGGTGGCGGGCCGTGGCCGCCGCCCAGCGGGGCAACGACGTGCGGGCGGCGCTGCTCTTGTGGCGGGTGCGGAGCCTGGCCGGTGGCGATGCGGAAGCCCGGGACTCCGCGGGCCGCCGGCTCGAAGCGCGTGTCG